>NZ_JAJAEF010000013.1:0-126574 GCF_020447145.1 Shewanella sp. SR1
GCCTAATTTAAAAGCTAAGGTGTAATCGCGTTGAGTACGCTTACGGCTTGAGTTACTTGATGTTGTCATAAAGAAGTCCTCTTTATGTCAACGTATTTCAGGACGGGACAGTGCTACTGAAAAAAGGGTTCGCATTGCGGACCCTTTTTTTATGCCAATTGTTAGCTGCTTTTCTATTCGACTTTATTATTTATGGCTTGGTTATTAGAAACTGGTTGTTTATGGCTTATCTAGAACCTAGCTATCAATAGATGAGTTGTCCTATCTTCCTATCTATTGAGATAGAGATTAACCTGTTAAATCTGTGTCGAGATCGCTTGACTCGCTGGGTGTTTTTGGCGTCGAGGTTTCGGCCGTAACGGCTGTTGCTTTAGTCGCGTGTTTTACCTGACGGACACTTTTAACCTTAGGTTTAACCTTTACAGGTGCCGCTTGTTCCGCATCGTTTGTCGCGTTTTCAACTGCTGTATTATCCTGTAACTCCAATGATTTTTCTGACGTTTTTTCGGCCTTAGTTTGCACGCTGGTCTGAGTGAGTTTATCGGTATTTGCCTCTGTCACTGCTTTTGGCGCCTTAGTGGGATTAGCCGCTTTCTCTTGTGGATGATCAGTGGTCGACACAGGTTGATATTCGGTTAGCACTTGCGCTGATCCATCACTCGCACTTTCAGATGGCCCTTCAGCTGAGGATTCTTTCTTAGATTTTTTCGGCGATTGACGCAATTTAACCCGAAAGCGGCGGCGGTCAAAATCGGCGCGTTTGAAAGACAAAGAGCGCGAAAGCAACATACCAATCAAGCCTGCAACCAGCAGCATGATTTGTTGTTGTTCCATGTTTAAGTTGTGGGCTTCTTTGATTTCGTTGAAAAACAGCTTGGTATCGAGCCTGACTTCGACATAACCTAGATTTTTCCCTTCTTGGATCACAGGCTCAACATAGGGAGGATATTTGCTTAGTAGCAAATTCATTTCTTCTGAGTCAGGGTCTACAACATCCTTAGTGATACTTTGGGCGAAAGATAACCGCATGCCTTGGTCGCTGAAGATAGCCGCAGACATCACCTTAGGATCTTCCACTAAAGCACTGGCGAGCCATTGCAACTGCTCATCATTTTGCAGTTGTAGCGCGGGCGCTGCACCATAAGCGGTTTGCTGTACCAGTAATCTGGCCATCTTTTGAGTTTGGGACTTTAGAAGCAGCTGACCTTGTAGTAGGCTTGTCTGCCACAATTGTACTAAGCCGAATATCAAGGCGAAGGCGGCGGCAATTTGGATCAGTCTACTGATTTTATGGCTTTTCTTTAGCCCTTTAAGATATAACACTTTGACCCTTAAAATGTAGAGCGCTTGCCTAATCATAATTGATTCTGAGTGAGCCCGATAGTTGGAGAATTTAAGTCCGATGGAAAGCTTGAACCAAGATGCGCTTTTTTTGTGGTTAGTCTCTGACCATTCCCCAAGGTTTGAACGCCAAGGGCAAGTGTTTGAACGTTATCAAGAGTCAGCAAACCCCGCTGGAGTTTCGCGTTTGCGGATTATCTATCAAGATACGTTAGCGCAGGCAGCGATATCGGCTTGGATTGCGGCATTGCCTTCGTCTGACGTTATCGGTATTGCCCATATCGAACGCCAAGTTGGTTTACATTGCATCGAGTTGGCGCTGGTGAATATGCCTTCTCAGGCACAGTTAGCGGCATTCCCTCAGTCTTTGGCTGAACTGCATGTCATCAATTTTGATTTGCCTCGCTTGAATCATCCCGGATTATTAGTGATGGACATGGATTCCACGGCGATTCAGATTGAATGTATTGATGAATTAGCGGCCATGGCGGGCGTTGGCGAGCGCGTGGCGGCGATTACTGAACGTGCTATGCAAGGCGAGCTGGATTTTGAACAGAGTCTGCGTCAGCGCGTGGCACAGCTTAAGGGCGCCGATGCCAGTATTATTACGACTTTGTGCGATAACTTGCCTTTAATGCCAGGGCTTGAGCCCATGCTTTTGGAGCTTAAATCCCATGGCTGGCGTTTAGTGGTGGCATCCGGCGGTTTTACCCCTTTTGTGGGCCATTTAAAGCAGCTGTTAAGCCTAGATGCGGCCTTTGCTAATGAGTTAGTCATCACTGATGGCAAACTCGCGGGTGAAGTGACGGGTAAAGTCGTGGATGCGCAGTTTAAGGCGGATGTGGTTGAGCGTTGCAGTGAGCAGTGGGACATTCAAAAAGGTCAAAGAGTCGCTATCGGCGATGGCGCGAATGATATCCCTATGGTGATGGCGGCGGATTTTGGTATCGCTTTCCATGCCAAACCTAAGCTGGTAGCGGCGGCGGATGCGAATATTCGCCACCTCGACCTGCGGGTTTTACCTTATCTGTTGCAAATCTAGGTTATTCACTTACTTGAAATATAAGTCGAGATGAAAGCCTAAGTAAGGACTGAGTTAGAGTAATGACTCTTGTCTTTTATTGATGAGCTGGTAGTTTAGGGAGATTGACAAACTACCAGTGACTTATTTTGACTCAGCTCGCCCAAGGCTCAACATCACCCATTTCACAGTCCTCAATCTACCTGCCGTACCGCGATGGACAGCTGCATCTACGGCAGTTATTACCGTCGGTGCCTGATTTTTCTAAAACGCCTATTCTCATGCTCCATGGCGCCATGTCTAACGGTCGGGTGTTCTATAGCCAAAGTGGCCGTGGCCTAGGTTGTTTTTTGGCTAAGGCGGGATTTGTGGTGTATGTACTGGATACTGCTGGCAGAGGGCTCAGTTTGCCGAAAATTGATCGTGATTTTACCTTAGGGCAAGGTGAAGTGATCCGCGAGCAATTACCTTTAGTGCAGCAGGCCATTCTCGATTTACATCAAAAAGCCTGTCAAGAACAAGCGGCTCAAGATGATCGCAAAGCCGTGTCGCCTTCGCAGGTGCATTGGTGCGCCCATTCATGGGGCGGGGTGTTAATGGCGAGCAGTCTGGCCCGTTATCCTGAGTTACAACAAAGCGTTCGTTCACTGCTTACCTTCGGTAGCAAGCGGACGATTCGGGTTAAGTCCTTCAAAAAGTGGTTGATGGTCGATGTCTTTTGGAACCGTCTAGCGCCAGGCTTAGCGATGGGCCAAGGTTACCTTGCTGCCGATAAGCTGCGCATCGGTATGGATAATGAGAGCCGCGCCTCGTTAGTTCAAAGTATCGATTGGGTGCAGGGTGATTGGATCGATCACGACGATGGATTTGATTATGCGAAAGCGGCAAAGCGCGCTCATTGGCCACCGGCTTGGTTTATCTCAGGGCAGAACGATACTGTGCTGGGGCATCCCGAAGATGTGGCGGATATGGTCGCAGAGTGCGGCTTTAAACGAGTTAAATCAACGCTTCTTTCTAAAGAGAATGGCTTTAAGCATGACTATGGTCATGCTGATATGCTGACGCATTTAGATGCCACCAGCGATCATTTCCCCAAAATTAGTGATTGGTATTTAAGTTTTGATTTGGCGGTGTTAAATGGTTAAGACTGTTTTTTGTGGAGCACTGGGTATCTTAATTCAACCTCTTGGGTGATATCCAAGAGTTCACCGACGCCAATCACTCGCCATAACTGTTCTTCTAACTGTTTGGCTTTGTGGTTTGCATGAATATGAATGTATTCCAACTCGCGGCGCAGATAACTCATGTCTGGCTTCTCTGTCGCGCCACGGTAAATGCGTAGAGCAATAAAACGGCCAGTAATGTTACTTTGATTGATAAAGGCTAACTGCGCTTGAGCGTTACCGATTTCTGTCGTTCGCATACACTTCAGATGAATTTTTCCGCGAGATTGTCGAGTTACTTGGACAAACACTTCAATGAAATCCATGTCTTGTTGTGGTTTCATCTGACGGATAGGTTCGAGAATATCCCGTTTAAAGAATCCGTCTTTTAGTAGCGGTGCTAAGTTATATTGCAGGGTATCTGAGGTTCCCGCAGCAAAAATATCGCTGACCTCATCTTGCCGCGTGCCGACGCCTAAACACGCGACTTGAGCTGCTTTTGTTGTTTTTTCAACAAAATAGGGCACAGAATGCAAATCACGTAATAATAAATTTTTTAAACCATCGGCTAGTTCATTAGCCTCACTATTGTTTTCGGTTAGTTGTTCTAACTTTTCCTTATTATGAGCGATGAGTTTATTTAAAAACTCCACTCCCACATGGGGAGAATGACCCATTACTGCGGTTAAATGCAGCGTCACGCCATTCTTACGGACTCTTACTAAGCGATAGGGGAGGTTATCTAGCTGTGTCTTGCCCGCGATGGTTTGTAGTTTAGGAAAACTAAGCATTAATGGTTTATTTGATGAAAAGTCTGCAGAGCTATCTAAAGTGACTTGCATGCCTCGACTGGAAATATCTAAGGAGATACCTGTAGCTTTGATATTTCCCTGTGTGATGTGCACTAAGGTTTTAAAGGCGAAACGAGCCTCTTGGCGTCGCTCGCTAAACTGCATGGAAACAAACTTAATTTGATTATTACTTAATCGCTGTTGACCAAATGTTTTAAGAGCATTGGCATTACTGTCGTCCTGCCATGCTTGGTAGTTTTCTCTGGCGTCTTCATTGCTGATATCGATGAGCTGAAGTATGTGACTAAATAGTGATAATTGTTGTTCGACCAGTGGGCTGAACTTAGCCTCATCACCAGGCAGAGTCTCACGGCGATAGCCCTTATCATGATAGATTTTATCTTGGGTGACTTTAAAAACTCGCCAGCTGGGTTTGGTCGACGCAAAGCCTAAGAATAAAGACATTATGCCCTTAGCTTTAAGCTCGGCTAAGGTGGCAGAGTAAAAATATAAGCAGCCTTGGGCGTTATAGGTAAAACTAAAAAATAGCCCATAGTCTGGGTTGTCAGGATGATTAAGCAGTGCCGATATACGGCTTGGCGTCAACATGGCTGGCAGCTGGCTGACATCATTTTCATCTTGAAAATAATGCACTATCTGCTGGTTGTCACGGCTGAGTAGCATGTGACTCAAACCTTGAGTTTGAGTATTGAAATACAAAGGTAAGTGAGGCAAATGGGGTAAATAATGGCGTTCAAATCCAAGCCCTGTTGCTGTGACTATGACATCATTCACATCTACCTTGTAACGCAATTTATAGCTGCGGATTAAATTACCGAGCATTTCACTTAAGGCTTCGCTGCCACCAAGGCGTTTAAGTCTTAGCCAAATATATTCGCCATTGATTTGACTATCAACAATTTGATAATCCACACCGAGCTGGAGATCGGGATAATAAAACTCATCACTGAGTTCCAGTAATTTTACTTTAAGTGGTTGGTCGAGATCGAAGGGTTGATTGGCTGCAAGACGAATGCGGGCGCCGCCAATAGATAAATCTGCAGTGATCCCTGGCTCTTCGCCACGGCCAGGTTGTGATGCTGCGATGCGGATACTGTAATTCATCCGCTCTTCTGCACGGTTGAAATAGCTGCCTAATACCACGCCTGGCACCATAAAAGGTTCTTGCTCGATAGCGCCTGTCTGCAGAGTACCTTGGCGTAACTTTAACTTACGTAGTTGATGAGCCTTGAGCACATGTTCATAGACGCCTAAGGTATATTGGTTGCGATACAGTGACATGGCCTCATGTAAACTGTTTTTGGCGGGTTCATCTAAAAAATGTCGCAGTTGGCCTAATATGACTTCAGTACAAGCAAGCTCTGATTTATCCCTGAGATCGATAATCCGCATGCAAGGTGACGCCAAACGATTGAGCTCCATTTTCAATAGAAAACGGGTCGAATTGGTTTCATCTATCGTCAGCTGCTGGAAAATCTCTTGGAAGTTAGGTTCCATGATTAATGGCTTGAGCTGTTCGATGAGTGCACTGTGGTTATCTAAACTCATGTAGGGTTCTTTTTAATGCTTATTTTGTATTGGACTGTTAGTCTTATGTCGGCAGTATTCATCGTTACTTAAATTGATTTTATACAGATTTTAATGAGTTATGGCAAAGAATAAAACAGCGTACGTGTGTAATGAGTGTGGACAAGACTTCCCCCGTTGGCAAGGGCAATGCAGTGCTTGTCAGGAATGGAATACGATTACTGAGGTCAGGCTCGGTGCGGCTTCCCCTGGGCGCAGTACTAAGTTTGTCGGCTATGCCGGCGCGAGCAGTAATGAAGTGAAGACATTAGATCAAATCGATCTCAATGCTATGCCACGAATATTGAGCCATTTCGGGGAGTTAGACCGAGTGCTCGGTGGCGGGATAGTGCCAGGTTCAGCCATTTTGATTGGCGGACATCCTGGTGCGGGTAAGAGTACGCTTTTATTGCAAACCCTGTGTCATCTGGCCGAGCAAATGACTGCACTGTATGTCACGGGTGAAGAGTCCTTGCAGCAAGTGGCCATGCGTGCCCATCGCCTTGGTTTACCAACCAATAAACTGCGGATGTTGTCTGAAACCAGCGTCGAACAAATTTGCGAAGTTGCCCTTAAAGAATTACCCAAAGTCATAGTGGTCGATTCGATTCAAGTGATGCACATGAGTGATGTGGCATCGAGCCCCGGTAGTGTGTCGCAGGTCCGTGAATCCGCCTCTTACTTAACGCGTTTTGCGAAGGAAAATGGCATTGCCGTGATCATGGTCGGCCATGTGACGAAAGATGGCAGTCTGGCGGGACCTAAGGTATTGGAGCATTGCATCGATTGCTCTGTGATGTTCGAAGGCGATAGTGATAGTCGTTACCGCACCTTGCGTTCGCACAAAAACCGGTTTGGCGCCATCAATGAGTTAGGTGTATTTGCCATGACAGAGCGCGGCTTAAAAGAAGTCGCCAATCCTTCGGCAATTTTCCTTTCCCGTGGTGAAGAAGAATCTTCTGGCTCGCTTGTTATGGTGGTTTGGGAAGGCACGCGGCCGCTACTTGTGGAACTGCAAGTGCTGGTGGATAACTCAGCCATGTCTAATCCGCGCCGCGTGGCTGTGGGTATGGATGCCAACCGTTTAGCCATGTTGCTTGCCGTGATGCACCGCCACGGCGGTTTACAGATGTCAGATCAGGACGTATTTGTGAACGTGGTGGGCGGCGTGAAAGTGACAGAAACCAGTGCCGACTTAACGCTACTCTTGGCTATGGTATCGAGTTTTCGTGGGGATATTTTGCCCAGCGATTTAGTCGCCTTTGGTGAAGTGGGATTATCTGGCGAAATTCGTCCAGTGCCCAATGGCCAAGAGCGATTAATCGAAGCTGCTAAGCATGGTTTTAAGCGCGCAATTGTGCCAAAGGCCAATGTGCCGAAAAAGCCTCCTGCGGGGATGGAAGTGGTAGGTGTGTCTAAGTTATCTGAAGCGCTAGAAGCGATTTAGTCATTAGGCGCGAGTAAAATTAGATGCTAGCTAAAGTAAGGCGCTAGCTAGGCTAAATGTAGATACTAGCTAGCATTAAACGCTCTCAAGCGAGATGCACGCCAGTAAGCAAAACAGCGCCATTAGGCGCTGTTTGTGTTTGTGAGCGAGTGTCTTAATCTGCGATATTGTGTTTTTCGATAAACAACATAAGTTCGCGATTCAGCAAGGAAGCATCACCTAAGTTCAGCTCCACCATACGTTTTAGGTGGCTGATGCTGTCGACGTCGATGAAGTTACACTTCAAGCCTAATTGGGCATTTTTTTGATGGACCAACTCAGTTTCCATACGGATCTCAATGTCAGATTCGGGCAAGATAAAACTGAGGGTAATTGCATCACCCGAGTGGATAAAATTTTGCGGCTCTTCGACCAAAGCGCCATTTAGACTCAAATCGAGAATGGTCGTCTCCCACTGTGCAACACCTTGCTGTAGATGTGCATTCGTGGCAAATAGAATCCGCGAAAACTTGCGCCTTTCGTCCATACCCAATCCTTTTTCTTTCATAGTCAGCTAAGTGTAGTCCCATCAGTGTCCCTAAGCATATGTCATATTGATGTGACTGTAAAAGCAGAGCAATTTTTTGTTCAATAAAGCTACCGAGATCGCATATTTAACCTTTCACGCATATGCAAATATGAAAAAGTATGAATAATTCACTTAAGTAAAATAAGAGAAATTGAAAATGACTTATAGTGTGCTCGTTGTCGATGATGAAGCGGTTATTCGTGCGCGATTGAAGGGATATTTTGAAAAGGAAGGTTATCGCGTCGTTGAAGCTGCCGATGGCGAGCAAATGTGGTACGAATTTAATCGCCAACATATCGATTTGATCATGCTAGATATCAATTTGCCCGGTGTCGATGGTTTGAGCCTGACACGTGAGCTGCGCAGTCGCTCCCATGTGGGTATCATTCTGGTATCTGGGCGGGATGAATCTATCGACAAAATCGTTGGTCTCGAAATGGGCGCCGATGATTATGTGACTAAACCTTTCGAGCTGAGGGAGTTGCTGGTTAGGGTAAAAAACCTTCTGTGGCGGATTTCCCTTGTGAAGCAAGCTGAGCTGGCGGTCGCCGAAGAATTATCTCAACCGGACGATGTGATCAGTTTCGAAGGTTATCAACTCGAACTCAACAGCCGCAAATTACGCCATGGCGATGCGTTGATCAAACTCACCAAAGCGGAATTCGAGTTACTGGCCGCATTTGCCCTGCATCCGCAGCAAGTCTTATCCCGCGAGCGTTTAATGCAGCAAACCAGCCACCGTAATCTGGATGTTAATGACAGAACGATCGATGTGATCATTCGCCGTCTTCGCAATAAACTCGACACTGAATTGTTTGTCACTATTCATGGCGAAGGCTATTTATTTGCCGCTAAAGTGGACGATTAATGGAGTTAGGTCGCACTTGGTACAGAGGGTAAAAGTCGGCTTCCGCTAGGCTGAAATCTAATTGGGACAAAGTGTTAGAGGATGATGTTCGCTTGATGATCGCTGGGCCTATATCGCCAAATGCCTTAGCGCCTTCGAGTTGTTTCACTGTGACATCAATTGCGAGTTTCCCCTGTAACACGACTAAATCATCATTGCTGTAGATGACTTTTTCCCGTTTTAGCCCACGTAAAATAGCGGGGGACAAGTAACTGCTTACTAGCTTGACTCTGTTACTTAATCCCTTTTGTTTCAAAGTACTAATGGCGGCTTCAATCGCCACTGCGCTGCCGAGAATATAATCCGGCTGCTGAGCTTTTAGCAGCATCTGCAACTGGTCACGATACAAATTGCGATTATTATCGGCGTGCTGAATTGCACTAATCTTGACTTGGCTCCCTTCAAGCGCCTGACGTATACCTTGCTCAACTAAATCTGTGCCACCTACGTTTTCTGGTCCGGCCAAGAGTGCCAAATTTGCCGTTTGATGTGGATGTTGTGCTGCAGCATCGGCTTTGATGAAGTTACCCGCCAGTAACCCCATTTGATACCAGTTCACGCCAATATGGGTTTGGACTCGGTCGCTATTGAGTTTATTGACTAGGGCTAACACGGGTTTAGTGAGCGGTGTTGTAAATTGGGCGAGTAAATCTGGGCTGACTGAGCCGAGCAAGATGGCATCATAGTCGCCTTGCATACAGCTTTGGAGCTGTGCCAGTTGTTTATCTTTATGGTAATAACTGCCTGCTTCGAAGAGATCGAGTGAGACGCCAAGGGTTTTGGCATGTTGGATCAGTCCATAATCAATGCCAATCCAGTAGGCATCTTTAAGGTGTGGTACTAGGGCGCAGATCCGCCAAGGCTTTTGAGCTTTTGTCAGCGGTAAGTAGTTTAATGTCTGGGATTGCTGGATTTTGACATTGAATGGCGTGCGCTGCTCTAATGGCCAAGTGAGGTTTTCACTTGTCGCATAGCCTGAAAACACGAGGCCAAATGTGGCGAGTGTGAACAATCGTTGCCAATATTTTCGCATCATCCCGTATTATCCGCTAAGCATAATCTTGGATGGCATTGTAACAGTTTAAGGAAGATGTGTGGCTCCTTTATCTTTATCGCGAACCAGTTTAACCGGTCGATTAATGCTCGCCTTCAGTGTGTTAGGCGTATTGCTGATGCTGCTTGTTAGCTTAGGTAGCTTGAGTCTACATTGGCTAAAACAGGCCGATAGTTACTTGTACGAAGAGTCACTCCCCGCATCCCAAGCGGCGAGGCAGCTAGTGCAAGCTTCTAATGCCTTGTCCGATGGTGTGCAGCAGTTAGGGCGGGTAGAAGATGAGCGTCAACGGGAGTTTATTGGTCGTAAACTGAGCCTTGAAAGTGTCAATATGTTTAATGGCATCAAAACCTTAACCACATTGGATGTTAACGAAGGCCAAAATCTTAACCAGCTGGCCGAACAAATCATCAGCCAATTAACCTCACTTGGCAAAAGTGTGGGTAGGCGTTTGAGCATGGGCGATGAGTTGCAGCTCAAGGCTCATGAATTGTCCATCGCCGCAGGACATGCCTCCGAATTACTTCAATCTGAGCTCGCCGTCGTGAATTCTGCCATCTTGGCGAAGTTGAGTCAGGCCTATCCTGATATGGCAGGCGCGAAGCGCAGCGGCCGATTGCTCGACGATGTGATTGAGGGGGAACTTGATATTCAAGAGCAGCTCAATCGCGCCCTTAAGTTAGTTCATCAAATTGCCTTGTTAAGTCAGTTATTTGAATCCTCCGAATTGCAGTCAGAATTGCAATTAAGTGTGCCGAATTTGCTGGCGACGTTCGCAAACTCGAATCCTTCCCCGAGTTTTACGCTTCCTGAGCCTGAGCCTGAGATGGCGACGGCAATGGACAGGGCGCTTGCCCATAAGACGGATTCAGCGCTTGCTTCGAGTGACATCAATATCGATTTGATGGCACTCGATAATGTGCCCGAGATAATTCGCGATCCGGGGCGTTTGCAGGCGTTAAAAACCGAATTAGCAGTGTTAGCGCACACACCACAAATCATTAAGTTACAACGGGAATTAAGCCAAACACTGCAGCAGCAACAGCGTCAGCAGCAAGAGTTAGCCGAAAAGCTCTATGGACTCAATACGCTGGTGGATAGAGCCCTAAATCAACAGCAACAACAAGCTGAATTAGCACGTAGTGATTATCTACACCAATTGTCCCTTGCTAGGCTTGGGCTTTGGGGCACAGGTGCCTTGATGTTTGTGGTAATAGGCTTTGTGATCTATCGAGTGATTTATCGCGGTATCGCCCTTAGGTTAAATCAGGCGACCGAGGCTATGTCCCGCTTGAGCTTAGGTGACACGGACGTGAGTTTAGAGGCCCATGGGGATGATGAACTGACTGCGATGGCAAATGCTATAGAAGCCTTCAAGCGTAAAACTGCCCATAATCTTAAATTACAGGCTGATTTACGTCAGGTGGCAGATGAGTTGACCGAGCATAAAAAGGCGTTGGAGCAAACGGTTGCTGCCCGTACGCAGGAGCTGGCCGATACCAATAATCGCCTCGATGCCGAAGCCAAGGGCCATGCTAAAGCAAGGCAAATTGCTGAAGAGGCGAGTCAGGCAAAATCCCAATTCCTTGCGACCATGAGCCACGAAATTCGCACGCCTCTCAACGGTTTACTCGGTACATTAACCTTGCTCGGTCACAGTGATCTACCGCCAGCGCAGCAGCAAATGTTAGCGCTATCGCAATATAGCGGCACTTTATTACAAACCGTGTTGAACGATATTTTGGATTTTTCGCGCCTTGAACAAGGGAAACTCACCCACGAGCCAAGGCCAACCGATATCAATACTTTGCTCGATGAAGTGCTGGCGATCATGGTTGCGGGTGCAAATTTAGCTGGGCTCAGCCTCAAAATGAACAAGCCTAAGTTACCAAGCTGCATCAATATCGATGGGCCTAAGTTGCGCCAAGTATTGTTCAACCTAATTGGCAATGGCATTAAATTTACGCAAGAGGGCTGCGTGACGCTAACTGTTAGTCTGCAAGGCACCCAATTGTCCTTTGTCGTACAGGACACGGGCGTTGGTATTGTGCCTGCGGCACTTGATAAACTTTTTGTGCCCTACAGTGCTTTACCTAATCAAGGTCGCAGTCGCGGCACGGGTTTAGGGCTCGCTATTTGTAAGCAATTGGTTGAGTTAATGGATGCTAGCGGCCGCGGGATTTGGGTTAAAAGTCAGCCAGGAAAAGGCAGTGAGTTTGGTTTTGAACTCGCCTTTAATGAATGCGATATGACCTATACCAAAGCGGTAAAAGAGAGGGTGTTAGTGCCTGCTCGCCAAGTGCTGGTGGTAGAAGACAATAAAGTGAATGCTATGGTGGCGCAGGGATTTTTAGCGCACTTAGGTCACAAGTCAGTGCTTGCTATCAGCTGCCAGCAGGCGCTTGAATTTGTTGAGTCTAGCGGTTTGGTTTTCGATGCTGTGATGCTGGATATTCAGCTCAGTGATGGCTCTGGAATCGATTTATTGCCGCAGTTAAAAATGTTGATCGCCAACCATAATGTGAAGTTTGCCGCCTTTACCGCCCAAATGCAGAGCGAGGATTTACAGCATTACCGCGAGGTAGGATTTGATGCTGTATTGGCTAAGCCTCTAAGTCTACAAACCCTTACAGAATGGCTTGGCGTTGCGGTTTCTCCCTTGTCTGCATCCATTTCATCATCGACCGTGAATTACCTGTTATCTGCGCCGCTTCAAGTCGCAACGGTAGCTAAGATTGCAGCGACAATAGCGGATGTCGATGATGAGCCGTTATTAGATCTCAAGCAGTTAGCGCAGGATAAGGATGTACTCGGCAGCGAAGCTATGATGTCTATGCTCGATCTTTTTAGTGATTCGAGTCGTGAGCAGCTTGCCAAACTGTCTCTAGCTAATCCCAAGGAAGAGGTAGCCAAATTGCTGCACGGGCTTAAGGGCAGCAGTGCCAGTATGGGGCTGATAGCGTTAGCTAAATTATGTAAGGAGTTAGAGCTGGCGCTAAAAGCCAGTGCAAATAAAGACAGTGTAGATAAAGCCAGTGCAAATAACGCGTTGGAGCTTAGTGAATTTCAACGCCTTGAGTCTTGCTGGCAGGCATCCATTGCCGCCTTGAGCCAATGGTTAGCTGCACAAAACGACTGAAATTGCCTGCTCATAAACCCATTGGATAGCATTAGTCTAAAGATAAGTCGCTCTAGAACGTTTAGCTAATTATCGCCTAAGCGGGTTCAAGCTGTGCGATATCTTGCTTCACCCACGCTAAGGTGAGTGTGGCAACGGCACTATAAAAACCGTTTTTGTCGCATTGAGTGAGTTGGTTAATAAATTTTGCTAACCAAGAGTCGATGCAGGTTTGCAAAAAGCTTAATTGGACACTGTCTTCACTGTGACAACATAAGT
Organism: Shewanella sp. SR1; assembly: GCF_020447145.1. Lineage (NCBI taxonomy): Bacteria > Pseudomonadati > Pseudomonadota > Gammaproteobacteria > Alteromonadales > Shewanellaceae > Shewanella > Shewanella sp. SR1. The sequence goes on from NZ_JAJAEF010000013.1 coordinate 13,277, forward strand.
GCGCCATATAGGCGAGCATCACGGCCAAATGGTCGGCGGGCTCTGGGAAATGACTCTGCACCTGCAGTTTGCTCTGGTGTAAAAATTCACTCATCTGCTGATGTTGCTGACCAAATAGCAGAGGTTCATCTTCACCGCTTAAATACAGGCTAGCGTAGGGTGAAGCGCTGTGTTTGGTGCCAACGAGAAATAAGCTGCAGTAATCCGCCGCGAGTTCGAGTAACGTCTCATCATCTTTTATCCCATTGAGCGTGCTGCGAATGTTGTCCACTGACTGAGTGAAATTAGCCTCTAGGCTAAGCTGTTCCCAGAATTGCTGCGCCGCTTCGCTGGTGAGTTCTTTAAGTCTTTGCTCGTCAACTTCGCGGGCGAACAGTGATGATAACAGCTGATAAACCAAGGCTCTGGCGTGGTTGATATCGACTTGACTCATTGTATATTCCTCAACACGCCCTAGTTTTGGCGCTAAGATTGGATGCTGAGACGCGCCGCGTTCGGCGCATCCAGCGTTTCGGTTCTAAAGTTAGATTTCGACTTCGATAGGGCCATCGAAGGAGCTGACCTTAGGCACTTTGCCTTGGTATTTTTCAAACTCGACTAAGCAAGTATAGGCTGAGCAAGCTTGGGCAAGTTTAGAGGTGCCTATGTCTAAAGTGAGGGTGTTAGGATCGCCATAACTACACAGGGCGCCGATTTCAGAACCACCTTCAGTGCTACCATCTTTACCTACTGGCCCATACCATGCGCCTTCGTGAATCCGCACAATACCAGTAGGGAAGTTGTCCGATACCACTGCACCTGCCAACAGTTGGCCACGGTCGTTAAAGACTCGCACTATATCGCCATCTTTGATGCCGCGCGCTTTTGCGTCGACAGGGCTGATATACACAGGCTCACGGCCATTGACTGCGTAGGTCTCGCGGTATTCTCGCGACTCACACATTTGCGAGTGTAAGCGCTTGTCTGGGTGGCATGACTGCAACCAAATCGGATGCTTGTCAGAGCCTGGGCCGCCATGGCTACGCTCGGTTTTCTCCATCCACGTTGGGTGACCTTTACAGTCATCGTAACCGAATTGATCAATCTTACGGCTAAAGATTTCAATCAAACCTGAAGGCGTGCCTAGTGGATTGATTTCAGGATCGTTTCTAAAGTCTGCATGGCGCGTCCAGACTTCACCGTCACCAAAATGCACATAACCTTGTTTCCAGAAAGTCGCAAAGTCAGGCATCTCAAACTTGCCCGCGTTGGCGGCTTTACATTCGTTATAGAGGGTTTCTAACCACTCCATTTCGCCCATGTTACGGGTGTATTCTTTCTCTTTGCCGAGTACGGCGGCAAAGCGAGTGAAAATTTCAAAATCCGACAAGCTATCAAACAGTGGCTCAACCATTTTCTGCATGGCTAAAATACCGCGGTTAGCATAGGCGCCGTACACGTCGATATCGTTGCGCTCATAGGTAGTACAAGCGGGCAGTACGATATCCGAGAAGCGGCAAGTTGCCGTCCAGTTCACATCGACAGTGACCACACACTCAAGCTTATGGAAGGCTTGCTTCATACGGTTTCTGTCTTGGTGATGGTTCCAAGGGTTATTACCCGAGAAAATCATCATCTTGATGTCGGGATAAACCACTTTCGAGCCGTTAGCATCAATGGTTTTGCCGGGTTCGAGAATCGCATCAATCCAGCGGGCAACCGGAATCGTGCTGCTCGCGCCCTTGAAGTCTGAGCTATCAAAGAGTGGCTTTTGATTTTCGTCCAAGTTACGGGGGAAGGCACCTGGCGCAGCGGCACCCGATGAAGGCACGCCGATACTCGAGTAGTGGTGACCATAACTGATGCCACCACCGGGTAGACCGATTTGGCCGATCATGGTCGCCAGTACCGCCGCCATCCAATAGGGTTGTTCGCCGTGTTGCTGGCGCTGGATACACCAACCCATCATGAATTGAGTGCGACCCTTCACTAAGGTTTTAGCCAAGTCGCGGATAACATGGGCTTCAACACCACAGATAGGCGCGGCCCACTCTGGGGTTTTGGCGACGCCATCTTTAGTGCCCATCACATAGGGCACGAATTCTTCAAAGCCTAGGCTGTAGCCTTGGATAAATTTATCGTCGTAAAGTTTTTGGCTAATCATCTCGTGGGCGATGGCCAGCATTAAAGTCACGTCTGTCTGTGGGTTAACGTAGAGTTGCTCACAGCCTAAATAGGCTTGGGTCTTAGTCACCACAGGGTCGATACTGATAACGCGGATCTTGCCTTGCTTCACTTTCTCTTTTAACTGCGCAAGATAAGCAAAAGATTCATGGGTTTCCGCATTCCAACCCACTTGCAGGTTCTTGTACGGATCGTTCGACCACAGCACGATAGTGTCGCTGTGTTCTAAGATCAGCGGCCATGAAGTGCCTTGGGCATACACTTCGGTTGAACCTAACACATAGGGCAGAATCGTTTGGCCTGCACCTGTGGAGTAGTCGCCGATTTTCTTCACATAGTTGCCGTGCATCCCCACAGCGCGTTGCATATGACTCGTGCTGGAATGCAGTTGACCCGTGGCGCGCCAACCGGTTTGACCCGCATGCAGACCTGATGGACCGTATTGGGTTTGGACTTCATCTAATGAATGCTTAAACAGTGTTAATGCCTTGTCCCACGTTACACGAACAAAGCGGAAATCACCCCGTTGATGGGTATTACTCTTATGACCTTTGAGTAAAAAATCTAAGCGCACCATAGGGTAACGTACACGCGATGGATTGTAGACCATGCCGCGGATGCCGTTAATCATATCCGTTGGATACTTATCTAAGTCGAAGGGTTTCACTTCGGCAATGACGCCGTTTTTACGCTTCATTTTAAAGGCGCCGAAGTGTGAACCTGTGGTTAGCCATTCGTCTTCATTGATGCCCGCTTTGGCTAAGGCATTTAAGGGCGCTAACACTGAGCTGCCACCTAAGACAACGAAAGAGGATGAGGCGATACCCTTTAAAAAGTCTCTTCTGTTCATGGTATTACTCCCGAATTAGTGCTCTTTTTTCACAAAAGTTGACGAATGTTCCTGCAGATATTTCTGCACTAGCGCTTGGGTGTCTTGGTCCATATTCACGAAGGCCAACATGCCTTGGAACATTCCCGGCCAAGTATTGGCGTCAAAGTGCGCCTCATCGGGTTGGGTATGGCAAACACTGCAGCTGGAGCGGAAGGTATCGCGGGCATAACCCCAAAGTGGTTGCAGCTCGGTCAGCAGATAATCCTTATCGGTCCAGATTTGCGCTTCGATACGCTGCCATTTAAGGCCTGTCATAGGATCTTCTTTTTCTTCAAAGGTTTGGATAACACCTTCGGTTTCGGCTGCGTCTTTGGTTAACTGTGCCGACAGAATGTTCACGCCAAAGTCCATGTAGATCACGCGGCCAGCACCAATCTTTTTACGCCAGCCATCGATGCCGATTTTGATGCGTTTGCCTTGGGTTTCGAGCACTTTGACTTTCGTTGCTACGTTGAGCGTGCCTGCTTCCACATCGCCTTTATCAGTGAAGAATAAGGGTTTAGTCAGGGCGCTATAGTAAGTTTGATTCGTTTCAACTGAGCTAACACCCGATCCGACTTCTGCAATCAGTTCTGGTGCGCGGGCAGTGCCCATTTCCGGTAAATGGTGAGCAATACCTTTATGGCAATCGATACAGCTTTGGTCGATTTCTGCGGCGCGTTTCATCTGTTTTTGTGCCAGCGGTGACATGGCTTCCCATTTCATCGAGTTGTAGTTGTGGCAGTTTTTGCAGGCTAAGGAGTTGTCGCGGTCGAAACGTTTCCATTCACGGCTCGCCATTTCTAAGCGTTTGGCTTCGAATTTTTCAGGGGTGTTGACTGTGTTAAATAACCAGCCCCAGACGTCGTGGGAGGCTTCCATCTTACGGGCGATTTTACGGCTCCAGTTATGGGGCACGTGGCAATCGGGGCAGGTGGCGCGAACGCCAGAGTGATTCGACCAATGCACAGTTTCCTGCAGCTCTTGGTAGGGTTTGCTTTCCATACTGTGGCAACTAATACAAAAAGCTTCGGTATTGGTGGCTTCGAGTGCAGTATTAAATCCGCCCCAGAAGATGATACCCATGATAAAAGCGCTGATGCTGACGGCGCCTAAGGTCAGCGCTTTGGTGGGTTTGTTCAGTGTGCGCCAGAGGTTGGTTAACCACTTCATAATCGCGTCCTCAAAAAGTAACTATATGTTAAATAGATATAAATTAGTGGCCGACAACGCCGCCGAAGGCTTGGAACATCCAAATGATGAAGCCGTAAATACTGATCCCTGCGATAGTGAGTGCGGGGAAGAGTAAAAAGATGATGAACCCGAGCGCTTTTAATTCATTTTTGCGCGTGGATTTCTCTGATGTAGGTGTTTGTATGTTTGGCTTTGTCATTGGGGTCGACTCCGATCGAAAGCGATTTTTGATAGGAGCACTATAGAGGGGAGATATGAATGGACTTGCTTGCTGTGATGAATGGGGTTTGACAATATATGAAAGATTATGAAAACTTTTTAAGGGCGTAAGCTTAGCGCTGCTCTGGCAGACTTTGGTGGTGATTAATGTGAGTTCAATGGGCAGTTATTGCCGAGGGTGAGGCGGTTTTTTGAACAACTGATTTCGGCTTTTGCCGCTAATTTTTTATCGAAGTGCAGGCGATGTCTTAGCTATCTTTGGGAGATTCCAGTATCATCCGCGGCCAACAACGGCTGCGTCTACATGATTAATGGCTTTTTAATCATCGCGAAGCATCACTGCTTGCAGATCATGGATTTTTCCCACAGTAGGAAAATGATGTGGATCTCTCACCCAAGTCTGATGGATTTGGGGCTCTAATCTGCCGCAGCCAGCGTCGCCAATTGCGTTTTAGGGTAATTGGTACCGACCCCATTTTAAGAGATCACAAGGTATAACAACATTATGTCTGAGCAATTGAGTTCAACAGCCGTACCCTCTGGTTCGTTTCTGGACCGTTATTTTTCTATTCAACAACGTGGCAGCACAGTTCGCCAAGAAGTGATTGCGGGATTGACGACTTTCCTCGCTATGGTCTACTCAGTGATTGTGGTGCCAAACATGTTAGGCCAAGCGGGATTTGATCCTGGTGCCGTGTTTATCGCCACCTGTTTAATTGCTTCATTTGGTTCTTTGCTCATGGGTTTATGGGCAAATTTACCTATGGCGATTGGCTGCGCGATTTCGCTCACCGCCTTTACCGCCTTTAGCTTAGTGCTCGGTCAGGGCATGTCGATTCCGGTTACCTTAGGTGCGATTTTCCTAATGGGCGTGACTTTCACGCTTGTGAGCGTGACGGGTATTCGTCAGTGGGTGCTGGCTAATTTACCTAAGGGCATTGCCCACGGTACTGGCATAGGTATCGGCTTGTTTTTACTCTTGATTGCGACTAACAGCGTGCAATTGATTGTGGCCAATAGCGCAGGCTTACCGGTGAAGTTGGGCGACATTAATAGCCTACCTGTTATTGCTACTATTCTAGGTTTAGCGGCAACTATTGGTTTAGAGCGCCGTGGTGTACCTGGCGGTATTCTGTTGGTGATTATCGCGTTATCGGTATTTGGTTTAGTGTTCGATCCGAGCGTGAAATACCAAGGTTTGTTTGCCTTGCCTGATTTAACCTCAGAGCATTCACTGATTGGTCAGCTCGATATCATGGGCGCCTTTAATCCTGTGGTATTGCCTATCGTATTAGCGTTAGTGATGACGGCGATTTTCGATGCGACCGGCACCATCCGTGCTGTGGCTGGCCAAGCGAATTTGCTCGATAAAGACGACAATATTGTCGGCGGCGGCAAAGCCTTAACCTCAGACTCGGTCAGCAGCATGGTGGCGGGTTTAGTGGGCGGCGCACCAGCGGCTGTGTATATCGAGTCGGCGGCGGGTACTGCGGCGGGCGGTAAGACAGGTTTAACTGCGACGATCGTGGGCGTACTGTTTCTATTGATGATGTTTTTAGCGCCATTAAGCTATTTAGTGCCAGCCTATGCGACAGCACCTGCTTTGATGTACGTGGGTTTGTTGATGCTGAGTAACGTAGCAAAACTTGATTTTGACGATAAAGTCGATGCCATGGCAGGCTTAACCTGCGCTGTGTTTATCATCTTAAGTTGTAATATCGTCACAGGTATTATGCTGGGCTTTGTGACCCTAGTTGTCGGCCGTATCTGTAGTGGTGAATGGCGCAAACTGAAAGTAGGCGTGCTCGCCATTACCTTAGGTTTAGTGGTGTTCTATATGGGTGGTTGGGCGATTTAAGCTAGGCAAGCTGAGTGATTTGAACTGAGTTATTGTAAACAAAAGCGAGTGCAGTCTTAGGATTAGCACTCGCTTTGATTTTGTGCCCGGTATTCACAATAGGCCCGCAGTAAGTCTTTCCAAGTGACAATCCCAACCAATTTACCGTCTTCTAACACCGGCAAACAGCCTATATCATTGTCTAACAAGATGCGGGTTGCTGTATCTAAATTGATGTGAGGCGCAACGGTAACCGGATTACGGGTCATCACTTGATGCACACGTTTTTGCAGGGTTTCTAAGTCTCTTGCTGTTTCGGCGCTACTGCCCAAGTTCGGGCTAATCGCGCGCAATAGATCCCGCTCCGATAACACGCCTTCAAGTTGATACTCATCGACGACCAACAAGTGATGAAAGTTCGCTTGGTCGAAGATTTCCTTCGCCACAGTCAATCGGTCGTCCATTTCAACCGTGACGACTCGGGTACTCATAATATCGGCGATAATGATCGGCATGATGATCCCCTGTTAAGCTTGTGCATCCTAGGATGCACTCTGTTAATGCGCTGCATTACAGTTACTTATAACAGAGTGGTGCATGTTTAGCCAACACCCATTACAAAGTTTTAACTCAAAGATCTTGGACCTCTGGCTCATCATCCGCTGTGATTGGCATCCGCTCCGATTCGGGCAAGTGCGCGCCTATGTAGCGTTGATACTTTTTGCTTTTCAGTTTGTGGGTGTCCACCAGCACTAAGCCATCGATACAATCGCCAAAGTCGGCATCGATACCAAAGGCGAGAAACTTAACCCCATCAGCCTTACACAGCTCACCATATTGCTTGTAGAGCGTCGGCACGGCGGCGCCCATACTCGCGAGCACTTGTTTGAGTTGCTTGAAGTTGCTCTGATAATCCTCGGAGAAATACAAATCATCTAACTTGGCTTTTTGGGATTTGGATAAACCAAAGGGCGACATGGAAACCGCCATCTGCTGCGCAGGCGCAAATTCCCGCGAGTAAAAGTGCACGAGCATTTCTCTGGCGCTGCCGGGCAGTTGATTGCTGATAGACACTGGGCCAAATAGGTAACGGTATTCAGGGTGTTTGGCGAGATAAGCGCCTATGCCAAACCACAGATAATCTAAGCTGCGTTTGCCCCAATATTTAGGCTGCACAAAACTACGGCCAAGTTCTAAGCCTTGCTTCACGAAGGGCATAAAGCTGTCGGCGTATTGAAACAGCGATTGGCTGTAGAGGGCGTTTTCGCCGTATTTTTCTAAGACTTTGTCGCCACTGGCAAAACGGTAGGCACCGACAATTTCAAATTGCTCTTTATCCCACAGCACTAAGTGCTGGTAGTAGGAATCGTATTTGTCGATATCGCGGCGTTTGCCCGACCCCTCACCCACGGCGCGAAAGGCTATTTCCCTCAGGCGACCAATTTCCCGCATGATAGGATTGCTGTCGTGGTGCTGGTATAGATAAATCAACTTGTTATCTTGCGTTTCCCCTAGCAGTTCGCATTGCTGCAGCGCCGCTTGCAGTTCGCGGCGCGATTCAGGGTGGGCGATAGCACTTTGGGTGATAAACAGCGGATCTTTATCTTTGCCGATACGATACAAGTGATTTTTAAGTAGTTTTATCTTGGTCTTGAGTGGAAAGTCCATCGAGCGCACGGCTTCATTGGGAATAAGCTCGCCAATGCGGATCGGCATATTGCGTTTGGCCTGCTTGAACATTTCCTTCACCAACAGCAGTGTGGCGAGTGGCTTGTAAATCATAGATGCGCCGTAGAAGGTCGCAGAGTTTTTGGCATCTAGAAATATCGGCAGTAAGGGCGCATTACAGGAAATCGCCATCTTTAAAAAGCCAGAGTGCCACTGGGTATCACGCACGCCGTTAGGGCGAAGGCGCGAAACTTCGCCCGACGGGAAAATCAGCACAGCGCCTTCGTTACGCAGGTGCTGGTGGATTTTTTCTAAATGCTGTTTCGGTGTGCCGCCCGTCATATTGCGCACTGGCAGTAAGATTGAGTGCAACGGTTCCAGTGCCATCAAGAGTTCGTTGGCTACGACTTTGATATCAGGGCGAATTTCACTGATCAGTTTGATCAACGCTAAGCCATCGAGCGAACCTATGGGATGGTTGGCGAAGATCACCACTCGGCCTTCACAGGGAATGTTTGCTATCTCGTTGGCGGGCACGGTAAAGCTAAAGTCGAAGCTCGCCAGCACTTGCTCGACAAAGTCCACCCCCTGTAAATAGGCATATTGATTGGCGATATCATTGCATTGTTTTTCATTGAGCAGGTAACGCAGCATGGCCTTGGCGGGTTTAGCGAGCCAAGGTTTGTCGTTGATCGACGGCAGATTTTGTTCAACCATATTATCAACGGTAAAAATCATGCTCTTCGCCTTAAGCGCAGGTGGCTGCACGGCATGGTTATTATGGTTAAGGTTGCTGTTTAGCGTCTGGTCATTGTGTTCCATAGCGTTATCTGATTGATGAGTCATGTTATTTAGTTGATTCATAGTGTTAGGCAACATCCCTTGGGCGAGTTTCGCTGGTATTTGTGTTTGGCATTGGCTGCGCTGCCGTTTTTTGTTGTTGGTTTTTGTGCGTCTCAGGCGGCTGTTGCACTAACGCTATGCTGCTGAGAATATCGAGATTGAGTGTCTGTTCATTCCAGCGACAAAGCTGTAATTCACCGCTTAAGGTTTCTGTGATTAAGCTGCAGTTTTCAACCCAGTCACCGTCGTTGGCGTAGATGATTTTCCGCTGCTCAGGTGTACTTTGGGGCGTGCAGTATTGTGCTGCTCTGGGGTGAGTCGAGAGTTCTGGCTGATGGATATGGCCGCAGATCACGCCATCAACATCGAAATGCTGGGCATAGTTGAGCACCGCTTGGCGATAATGTCCGATAGCGGCTTGAGCCTTACCCACTTTGGATTTGATGTAACTTGCCAGTGACCAATAGGGATAACCTAAGCGTTCCCTCAGGCTGTGGAGATTGCGATTAAGGAACAGCAATAAGTCATATAAATGGTCGCCCAATATGGCGTAGAAACGGCCGACACACACATCGGCATCAAACTGATCCCCGTGGAGCATCAACAATTTATGGCCGCCAATCCCGTGGTGAATATGTTGGCGGGCTATTTTGATATTCCACAGGCTTAGCTCGGCATAGGGTTTGATCAGCTCGTCGTGGTTGCCCGGCAGATAAATCACTTGGGTGCCGTTTTGTGCCAGTTCAATGAATTTTTGTAGCACCTTATTGTGGCTATCAGGCCAATGCAGCTTACGTTTCAGCGCCCATAAATCGACTATGTCACCGACCAGATACAAGTGCTGACAACGCACGGTTTCAAGCAAACTGAGCAGGTAGTCGGCCTTGCAATCTTTACAGCCTAAATGGATATCCGATAGCCAGAGGGCGTTAACTGTGATGCTTGGTGTATGGGGTGATGCCGTCTGGTCTGAAGTTAATGCGGATGGGGTAAAAGAAGCTGAATTGAATCGATTTGAGGGTGTTGGTGCAGATGTCGGAACTGATGTAGGTGATTGCGTCGAGCGGTTAAAGATAGGAGGTGAAAGGCTGGGGTCATTTATCTGTCCCTGCGCTGTTGTTTCAAATTCCTTGAAATTAAATCCTGTCATCTCGTATTCACCCTATTAGGCTGTTAACGAATATGAGCTTAGTGAGGGGCTTTGACTGAATGATGAAGTTTAGATTACATGCAGATGACAAAAGGTTGATTAGCCTAGACTGAACCTGTCAAGATTCACATTAGGATGCAATTAGAACCGACAGGTTGATTTAACTTACTTCTGCCCCAAAGCAAGATAACTTTGTTGTCAGTTTGCAGCATGAATTGTCATTGTTTCCCCTGTGACACGCCGCCCTTGCATTTAACAAGAAGCGTCCCTGAGGGCTCGACGACGGCATTCATGCCGCCAACGGTCACAGTTGCAACAATGCCAATCTTAATTAACACTTCTGCTGTTCGTTTAGCTAAAAAGCTATTGCCCCAAAACTAGTTACAAGCCATTGCTAATTGCATAAGCATACCTAATGATTGGTAATAGAGTTAAAGCTTATTCATACTGATATAGTGATCATGAAAAGTGTTTTATCACAGTCAAGGTTAATTTCAGAGATAATGAAGTGTCTAAAAATAAGCCGCTATCGCATTATGTACCTAAGTTTAGTAGTAAGTATTGGGCTGACGATTCACAGTTTGTGTCTTACTTATTTTGTGAGCACACTTCATCTGTTAAAAAAACGTCAAAAGGTAGGAAACAATGGGGGCGCAAGCGTGGATTATATTCATGGGATATTGAAAATTCTTTAGATAGAGATCTAGAAACGAAAGTAGCTCCTGTTTACGAAAAGCTTGTCGCTATAAGTGAGCTGGATGAAAATGAAAGACTTTTATGGGCTCAGTTTTTACTTTCTCAGTTAGTTCGCACTCCTTCGTACATGAAATATGAAAGGAAAATAAGGGATATACACAATACGACCACCGTTCCTCAGCATGACAGAGTAGGCTGTCAACAGTGCGGGGACCTTGCATTTGTTGCTAATAGAGATTGGTGTTTAATTCTTGCTCATAAAGATGATTACTTTGTACGAACTGACAACCCTGTGCTCCAATCAGGTTTTATTGAGCGTCCAGAAAGTTGTTTGTTTTACCCATTGAGCCCTCGATTATGTTTTGTGGCATGCTCTATGCCAAATGGTTGGAATGCTTTCACACACAACCCCAATGTCACCATAGGCTATGAGGCCAATAAAGGGTGGGCTCACTTTATTAATTACCAGTTGGCAAAATGTGCTGGTGAGTCATTAATAATCAGCCCTGATCATGATAGTGAAATCGCAGATAGAATGTTTAATGATATTTTGGGGAGTTATCCTCAACCACCATTTTCTTTGCACATTTTAAGTGATATATCTGATTTAGATACCGCATATGACAGTATCCGCAGAATTATGAGTATTACTGACGATTATAAATATCCAGAATGGAATGATTGTGAATTTGAACCATTTTATCAACGACATCAAGAGTAGCTTATCAACAATATATTAGGTCTAATTTTGATGTTGTTTTTTTTCGACATCAGCACAAATCTGATAGGAATGCTTTTTGCAATTAGCATTCAAATAGTTAGCGCCCTAAAACGAGTTAGCAGCGTGAATCTAGATAAACACTGGCACACCATGATTGACCCGATTTTAATAATGCTACAAAGTAGCTATTGTACGGTAGTGATGCACCCTAATTGGCGTTATGTGAAAAGGCAAAATCGGCATGTTGTTTAAGTATCTCCCAATTGACAGAATTGATGTTTTAGAAAATCTTAAGATCAGATTTTCTCCGCTTATGTCGCTTAATGATCCATTTGAATGTCAGCCATTGATCGATATGAAGAATGAAAGAGATATGTTATTACAGCAAATGCTCTTTGATCTCAATGAGCTTTGGGAAAACACAGCTATCGAAGATAAGACCGAAGAAAATAGAAAGATTCTAGAAAAAACGAAAGCCGAGCTAATAGCTAATGTTCAAAAGAAAACCCATTCCTTCATCGTAGGACAAGAATTAATTGCTAATTTGAGTGACAATCTTGGAGTTCTTTCTCTATCAAGGACGGAAGACAACTTGTTGATGTGGTCACATTATGCTGACGAAGGGCAAGGGTTGGTGATTGGCTTTGATGAAGAGCACGAATTTTTTAAGCAAGAAAGCTTGGCTGGACAACCTACAAGGCCAATTCCGGTAGTTTATACCAACAAGAGAAGCAAGGTTGTACCTGGTGAAGAAAGGTATTACGAGAAATTGTTATGTGAAAAACCGCGCGACTGGGCTTACGAGGAAGAGGAGCGATTGTTCAGGGCGTTCTTAAGCAAGGAAGGTTGTCTGGGTAAAGATGCTTACGGTGCGGATGTCATATTAACTGATTTACCTAAAAACGCGATCAAAGCGGTATATCTTGGCTACTATACTACTGAAGATACAAAGAAAAGAGTCATATCAGCTATAAGATCCAACGAAATATCATGCAATATATTTCAGGCTAGTGTGTCATTGGATGAGTACAAAATTGAATTCAGAGATCACGTTTCAACATAATTTGCCCCAAAGATTGTTTTGAACACATGATCAAGAACTTTCAGCTACAGAGCATTGACCAAACTTTAGTTGATAGAAAGTGCCCAGTATTGTTATTGAATCAGAGCAAATTCCCATGCTTTTAAAAAAGATGTTACTTGCAGCGTTTATCTTAGTTTCAGGATTTGTAGGCCTCCTGATCGGTTTATTTTACTCTTCTTCGACTATTGATATCTGGTTCAATAGAGCACAGGTAATAACGTCGGTACTTGCTTCGATTGCGACTGTTCTTGGGGTTGTGTTGGCGTATCGCGCTCTTGACGCATGGAAGTCCCAGTTAAGAGGAAGCCACATTTATAACCTATCCTCAGAACTTCAAGACGCGTTGCTAACCACATTAACCATCGCTTTCAACAAAGATACACCGATCATTGGTAACCAAAAATTCGGTGAAACAGGATTTAGAATAACCAGACTGAGTCTTGAGTTAAAGTTAAAAAAATTTGAGCCTGAGATATTAACTAAAATATCCGATGTTCAATCAATGATTGAAAAAGATGTAAGGGATAGCAATGTCATTTCCGACAACACCATGTCAACACTCCTCACCATTATAAATGAACTAGAGCGAAATCTTAATCATCAGTTTAAATAACAGACAGTAAAGAAAAGTAAGAAAAAAGTAGCATCCTTAAGTTCATCACTACTCACGATTCAGTTCTTTGGATTATTTTTATTTATCCTAAATGAAGATTATCCCGCAAAAACTTAGCTCGTTTTTGTCCAAAAACGTGCTGTTTATTTCTTTAAAACTTACTGACTACGCCAATGCTAGAAAGGTGAGCCATGGTGATTAGCGAGACGACCGTCCGCCCCATGGACGGGGCGGTCGAGCATCCAAGGACGGACTTGCTGCGTGTCGGTGAGCGAATGCCATGGCTCATCATAAGCCAGCACTTAAAGAATTAAATGACCAAGTTTGATCCTTCAGCAGTGCTATCCAGAAATTCTTAAAGTACTTCTGTACCAAAGTGAGTTGTGTGGTGTCGAGTGGTGTCGAGTGGAGATTGTACGATTTAGTCACTCGATATAATCAAAACTGTCAGTTCGTGTATGAGTTACTACAAAAAAGGGGAGTCAGTTAACCTGACTCCCCTTTTAGCTGAGCTATTGTTGCCGTTAGCTTTTAGAACAATAAATGCGCTACACCCGCGATAACAGGCAGTGTCACTAAGGTACGTAGAATAAACACCACGAAGAGCTCAACAAAGTTCACCGGGATTTTACTGCCGATAAGCAATGCGCCCACTTCACTCATGTAGATCAACTGAGTCACAGACAAGGCCGCGATCACAAAGCGAGTCATATCCGATTCAATTGAGCTGGCCAGAATTGACGGAATAAACATGTCCGCAAAACCCACCACAATCGTTTTAGAGGCTTCAGTGGCTTCGGGGATATGCAGTAATTCGAGTAATGGAATAAACGGCATACCCAGATAGTTAAAGATAGGCGTGTGCTCGGCGATAATCAGCGCCAGCGTACCAATGGCCATTACCACAGGGATAATGCCAAACACCATATCGACAACGTTTTTAACGCCTTCATTCAAAACGGCTTTGATGCCACCGGCACTGGCGGCTTTTTCTAAGGCTTTATCAAAACCCCAAGAGAAAGCGTTGTGACCCGCAGGGATCAACTCATCATCTGGCATGCGTGGGGTATCGTCGATGTAGTTGTCTTTTTTCCACGACAGCGGTGGCAATTTAGGCACAATCACAGCAGCGGCAAAACCGGCGAGACACACAGTCAAATAGAAGGGCACAAACATGTGCTCTAATTTAACCTGTGAGATCACCACTAGGCTGAAGGTAATCGATACCGCCGAGAAGGTTGTGCCGATAACGGCCGCTTCTCTTTGCGTATAAAAACGTGCTTCGTATTGTTTGCTGGTCAGTAAAATACCGACACTGCCATCACCTAACCATGAGGCCATACAATCAATTGCACTGCGACCCGGTAGATTGAACACGGGGCGCATGATTTTGGTTAGCAGTGTGCCAAACAGTTCGAGTAGACCGAAGTTCAGCAGCAGCGGCAACAACATACCTGCAAAGATAAAGACGGAGAACAACACGGGCAGTAAGTCGTTTAAGACTAATGCACCTGTGCTTGAGGAGTTAATGGCCTCTGGGCCTAAGCCTAAATAGGTCAGCACGACAAACACCGCACCTACGATCCGCGTGATCAACCATAAAGGACTGACATTTAATAAGGCATTAAGGAAGTGATTCTGGCTCACAAACTTAGGCTTAAATGCTTTTGACAGCGAAGAGGCCAGCGCCGTAGCCACGATAATCATGGTCACTATGAGGGTTAATACGCCGCTCAATGCGCCTTGCAGTGCTTTAGAGATAATCGCGATTGGAATAGTGATCGCATCGTTGTAGCTGATAGGGGTCATAAATAACAACAGACCGATCAGCGAAGGGACGATAAAGGTGAGTATCGTCTTAATGTTTCGATTTTTATTTTCAGTAGTCAATTTTGTACACCTTAAAGTACGAGTCGTACATGGTAAATTTGAATTAATAGCCGCACGTAACGCGCTGTTGACGCCAATTAAGGTGCATTTAAATTCAACTCAAAAACGAGAATGGGGAAGATTACTCGCTTAGCTTGTCTATGTAAAACGATTCGCTAGTTAGTTTGATATAAGCAGCAAAACAGCATAGTTATTTTACTTAAGTTGTTGGTGATATTAGGTCGATACTTCTGGATGGTTTCAGATAAAAATTATTATAAACATTGTGTTATGGATTGTTGTTTCTGAGGAGTTAATCGCTTGTGTGATGATGTAGTTAAAACGATTGAGATGTTATTTTTGCACGAAAAAACATCAGCAACTTTAGCATTACAGCCCTATTGGTTGGTTTTTTGTGCGATTTAAGCGGACTGTCGTGATAACACTTTCTATACGGCGTGGGTAAGCACACTTTACGAATGCCACTGTGATGCTCAGTCTATTTCGCTGCTCGGCACATTTTTATGCGACAAGCAGTTAAATCTGCTTAGAGATAATAGTGATCTTCCTCAGCATCTTGATGTTTTGGAGGCTGACTAAAAAGTCGCTAATAACGATGAAAGTAAAAATATTATTCATAAAGCGGATACCCGCCGCTTTAAATCTTCTCATTTCCATGTAAGTTAGTATCATTCCTATCCAACTCAAGTATTCATGACTGCAAAAGTAGAGAAGGTTAAGATTAAAGGCGGCTCGACACTGGCCATTAAGTTTGGTTTTCTGGGGATCTTTGGGCTTTTAATCGGTATTGTGATGACTGTTTTAGGATTTGACGACGCCGAATCCCATCGCTTTAATTTTTTAAATCATACCCTAAGCGAATTGGGGACTTATGGCCATTCGTCTTTTGCTGTGATCCTCAACGGGGGATTGTTCTTTGGCAGTTTAAGTCTCGTCTTCTATTGCTTGTCTTCGTTACAGCAAGTGACATCTTTCTGGGGATACCCCTTCTTTATCAGTCTGGCATGCACTTTTCTGGCCTTAGCGAGCGTGGGATTATTTCCGGTGAACGTGTATCACCTGCACGTTTTAGGGCTGAAATGGTTTTTCTATCTGGGAAGCTTAAGTGCAATTTTCTACTTAGCTTTAGTTTTTTTCGGCAAGTCTCATTTTGGTCGCTGGACTGGGTTGTTAGCCCTCATTGTGCTGTGCAGCATGATGACGTTTTTGTATGCGCCGCAATTGGATTTAGGTTTGACCGAAGGCGATAGGCCGTTTTATCAGGAGATGGTATTGCAGCTGCCGCGTCCTAGTTTGTGGTGGCCAGCCCTACTGGAATGGATAGGGCTGGGGAGTCTATTGTGCTGGACCACTGTGCTGCTTTTTAGTCAGTTAAACGCCAGCCAAGAGCGAACCAGCCAAGAGTGAAACTTCACTGGTTAAACTCATTCCTTAAGTTAACGTCGATGTTGGCTTAAATTCAGATTATGGTTCCCGCTCAGATTCCTCGTTAGATTAAGCTCTGGCTCATGTTTAGGCCCAAGCTCAGTCTCATGTTCAGACTCTGGCTCAGACTAAGGATCAGGCTCTGAATCGGGCTAGGGATTGGCATGCACAGCAAGGCCTGCTTCTCCAAACCAATAGCCGTTACACTGGGTTGTCTCTAGGTTCGCGTCGCTGCTAATCGCAAAATGTTGAGCATTTTCAGGCGTGTTAATTGCATCGACCAAGGCATTGGCTGTGGTGATGCAGTCAAAACTACTGGGTGATACCCGAAACACATCCACCCCCATCTTTGCCATTGTCGTTATTTCACTGCGTAAATCTAAACAGCTAGCGGATTGAGTTTGGATCCCATTAAGTCTGAGCAAAGGCTGCTGCTCTTGGGTTTGCGCGACTAGTCCTTTACTGTATTCACGGCACACTGTTTCACAATGATCTTTCGTGAGCTGTTTGTGCCTAGCGGTAAAGCAGCGCGCCGAATGGGCGAGGGGTAAATAGCCGTGGCCGAGCACTTCCACTTCAAAAGACGGCTTTTGTTGGATCACTTGGCTAAGCCAAGCCTTTGAAAGTTCCACTGGCATCACAAACCTTTGCATCCCAAATCGCTGCAAAATGTCTAAACTGGCGCGATTGTAGTTATTGATACTCGCGCCGCAGACGAAGGGCAGCTTGTGCTCGTTGGCGAGATAGACCGCCGCCATATCGTTCGCTTCGACCATAAATTCGCCGTTATCGACTTGGCGTTTAAGCTCAGTGTATTCCGATGGCGCTTCGATTAACGCCAGCGTTGAAATCACGACTTCTTTACCCGCCTGCTTGAGCATTCGTGCCAGCTCCAGATAATCGCCCCATTTGAGTTCGCGTCTGCGACTGCAGACGGCCTCGCCTAAATACACTAAGGGGATTTGACTCGCGGCGACTTGCTGATAAAAATCAGTGACCTGTTGTTTTTGCCAGCAATACAACAGCGGGCCTAGGGAAATATGCATAACTTGTCCTTTGTTAATCTGGCGCTTTGTTCATTAACCTTTTATTGCCAATCACGCTCGTAGGCGCCAAGTGTAGTGATTTGACCCTCGGAAACTTTTGCAAGGGCTTGTTCCCAATGGGGTTGGTTTGGGCTTGTCGAGTACAGTTCTGGGTTATCCAGATAGGTGTCTATGGCTTGACGCCAAACTCTCGTGACTTGCTCAACATAGGCTGGGCTGCGTTGGCGGCCTTCGATTTTTAGCGACACTATGCCTGCTTTGGCGAGTTCGGGTAGTAGGCTTAAAGTATTTAAACTGGTCGGTGATTCGAGCAAATACTGCGGCGAATCTTGATCTTCCGTGATGTAACGGCCTTTACATACCACGGGATAACCCATCTGTTCATCGAGGGCTGATTTATCAATCAATACATCGTTGAGCAGCGTTAATCGGTTCTGTCCTTCCTCCTGCCAGCGCACGTGTTTTGCCGGTGAACAAGAGCCGCCCGTGTTGGGTGATTGACCCGTCACATAGGACGACAGCTGGCAACGACCTTCGGCCATGATGCATAGACTGCCGAAGGCGAACACTTCTAAATCCACTGGGCTGACCTTGGCAAGGTCACGCACTTGTTTCATCGATAACACCCGCGGCAACACGACTCGGGCGATGTTAAAAGCTTCTTTATAAAAGCTGAGCGCACCCAGATTGGTCGCACTGGCCTGCACCGATAAATGCAGCGGTAAGTGTGGATAATGTTTATGGGCATAATCGAGCAAAGAAAGATCGGCAACAATCAACGCATCCATTCCCAGTTTTGCGGCGAGATCGATGGCTTGATACCAACGATGTTCTTCGCCGGGCTTTGGGAAAGTGTTTAAGGTTAAGAAGATTTTCTTGCCGTATTTTTGCGTGAGCTCAGTGGCTTCTTGCAACTTTGCGGGGGTGAAGTTTAATCCTGCAAACGAGCGCGCGTTGGTGTCGTCTTTTAGTCCTAGATACACTGCGTCGGCTCCGGCATGCAATGCCGACTTTAGCGAGGCCAGATTTCCTGCTGGACACAACAGCTCCATAGTGATGCTCCCGATAAAATGATAGCCGCTGAGTGTAGGTAAGATTGAATGGCGATGAATTGATTTAAAACAGGTTTAAGATCATAAAATCCCGATAAACTGGGATATATATGTTTTATTCTTGTAGGGTTCCCGCCATGTCCGCTGTTTTTTCCGCAAAAATCGCTCAACAACTTTTAGAATTCACCCCAAAAGCCATCGGCTTTCCCCTCGCTAAGTTGCCTTTTAGTTTCAAAGCGAAAGCCATCAGCCAATTACTTGGGCTGTTACTCGCCGAACAAGCGGCAGACGATGAACTCGGATTTTTGACTGATAAATGGGTCGCGATTCAAGTGGAAGACTTAAACCTAGCCTTTGAGGTGAGTTTTAATGGCAAGTGGCAAGTCAGAGCGTTAACCGATGCGCAGGTGACCTTTAGTGCCAATTCAGCCGAACTCATACTCGTGGCAGCAGCAAAAGAAGATCCTGATACGCTATTCTTCCAGCGAAAGCTGAGTATTGAAGGCGATACAGAATTAGGGCTCGAAGTGAAAAACCTGCTGCTCAGCATCGAATTTGCCAGTATGCCGACCCCAATTCGCCTCAGCATTGCAAAACTCGCCGCTGTGATTGAGCGTTTACAAATCGAAGCAAAACCAACGGTTATCCTCGCTAAGTCTCCAAGTTATTAATCAAGTGATTAATGCCATTTCGCGAGATTGCCTTCTGAATAAACCACTAAAAAGCCCACTAAGTTGTTACCTTAGTGGGCTTAAGTGTGAGTCAACATTTACTGAACCGATTCACTCGCTAGTAGCTTGCACTCAGCTGAACGCCCGAGTAATTAGCATAACCACGTAACATCACATGGTAAGTTCCCGCTTGAGTCACGGTAATCGAACAGCTTTCATTGTTACCGTTTTTATAGGGACGACAATCATAGCTGGTGGTCGTTGGGACAGCCCCTGCTTTGACATACAGATCCACGTCTCCTGTCCCGCCACTGGTGGTAATATTGAGTTGGCTATTCGCTGGGACGACGATTTTATACAGGGTTTCAGTTCCCGTTGCTCCACTTAAATTCGTGACGGGTACGCCATTGGTTAAGCAGTTCGTATCGGTACAATTTCCGCCGCCATTGAGGTTGTAGCTGGCTGTCAGTTGGGCGTTGGCATAATTGCTATAGCCTTGAACCATCACGTACCAACGACCCGCCGTAGGTGCAGTGAAATTACAGCTCTCATTGTTGCCATTTTGATATGGGCGGCATTGATAGCTGGTCGTAGTTGGTTTTTGTCCTTGGCTCACATAAATATCCGCATCGCCAGAGCCCCCCGCGAGGTTGATGCCTAAACTTGCTGCATTTGCGGGGACATCGATATAGTAATAAGTCGCTGAACCTGTGGCTCCACTGATCGCAATACCCACATTATTTTGCAGCTGAGTCTCGTCAACGGGGCAATCATTGCCACAGCCACCATCATCATTTGCAAGTGAAAACAGTAACTTATTCGGTGAGCCTGTCTTAGCATCTGTGACTTTGTCCGCAGTGGCGCGCGTCTTGAGTAAGTTAGTCACCTGTGCGGGGGAGAGGTTAGGATTTTCATCTAAGTATAATGCCGCGACGCCAGCCACATGGGGGGATGCCATTGAGGTGCCACTAATGGTATTGGTCGCCGAATTTGAGGTATACCAAGAGGAAGTTATGCTCGAACCGGGCGCATAGATATCAAGGCAAGTCCCGTAGTTAGAAAAACTCGAGCGGGAATCGTTACTGGTGGTTGAACCGACAGTGATGGCATCCGCGGCACGAGCTGGGGAGTAGTTACAGGCATTACTATTATCATTGCCGGCTGCGACGACGAAGGTGATCCCTGCGGCAACAGCGGCATTGACGGCATCATCCGTGGCTTGGGAGGCGCCGCCCCCTAAACTCATGTTCGCGACAGCGGGGCCAGAAGCATTGTTTTTCACCCAGTTTATCCCTGCAATCACGCCAGAGTTACTGCCAGAACCTGAACAGTTGAGCACTCTGACGCCCACCACATTGACGTTTTTCGCGACACCGTAGGTTGAGCCGCCAATCGTCCCCGCCACATGGGTACCATGACCGTTACAGTCAGTCGCATCGTAATCATTATCGATAAAGTCATAGCCACTGCTTGCGCGGCCGCCGAACTCATTGTGTGTATTTAGCACCCCAGTATCGATAACAAAGGCGGTCACACCTGATCCATCGTAATCCGTGTGATAGTTGTTATCCAATGGCAAGTTGCGTTGATCGATTCTGTCTATGCCCCAGGTCGGACTCGGTTGGTCCGCATTAGTTTCCATCATGGGCGTTACTGACATCACTTGATCTTGTTCTACGTACTTCACGTTTGGATCTTTAAGCAGTGCCTTAACTTGTTGGGCACTGGCATTGATGAGTACACCGTTGAGCACATTACCAAAGTTTTTCATCACTCTGACATCATATTGATTGACTAAACTCTCGGCTTGTTTAACCGCGAATTCAGCTATGGTGTTGTTATTACTTAGATTAAGAACACTTGGGGTATTGAATACAACGATGTAAGTATCTTTGATGGCTTTAGATTGTGGGACACTTACCATAGTCGCTTGGTATTCATTAGCGTTAACAGGGAAGTAAGCAAGTCCCGTTGCGACTGCGACTGCTATTAAATGTTTCTTATGCATGTTGAACTCCATTTTCTTTTTATGTCTCCACGGACTTCGAGACATAATCCAATGTAGAAGGTATTTTCAACCTGCCCAGTTTAATGCTTAAGGCTTACCTCATTCACAATATCAAAATGTAACACTTGATTTACAATTTGGGCCTGAGTGAATTTTTACTGGAATGATTTTTTAGTTGTACAAATAAGCGTCAAAATAATAACTCTCAGTCTATTAAAGTAACAATGTTTGTAAAAGTGGTGATTTATCAAGCGACATTATGTCTTGAACTATAAATTGCGAAGAATGGATAAATACCGTCTGTTAGTTTTTTGACAGGCAGAACTAAATCAAAGTCAGTCTAAAGTAGTGTTTTTAGTAAACCAGGAATGAATGCTCGGATTTATGCGCTTAAATAGTTTTGCATACTGTTTATATGCATGTCTGTTGCATTGTTTTAGGCGGGGATGAGGTAGATTTGACCGAGAGGTTAGATAACCACTCGGTCTGGCGAAGTGATTAAGCTTTTTGCGTTAACACGGCAAATTTCACTAACAGTTCGTCGTTGGACTCGACGCGGTTTGGATCTGGGTCGATGCAATCAATTGGGCAGACAGACACGCAAGTCGGTTTGTCGTAATGACCCACACATTCGGTGCAGCGGTCGGGATCGATTTCATAGATCTCTTCGCCCATAGTGATGGCCTGATTAGGACACTCAGGCTCACACATGTCGCAGTTGATGCAGCTATCGTCGATCAGTAATGCCATGACCTTAACCTAGTTCATGTGGGTTGCGCGTATCCTGACCTTGGGGCAGGTTACGCAGCAAAATACCGTGGCTCAAATCGACTTCTTTTGGCACGGGCAGATACACAGTGTGCCCAGAACCTAAGCCCGCTGCAACCGCTTCAGCCTTGCGATTTTCAAGTTGTTCAATCGTCAGACTGATATTGCCCTGCGGCGTCATCAACTCGACACTGTCGCCAACGGAAAATTTGTTCTTCACTTCGATTTCGGCCAATCCCGCAAGGTTACGTTTACCCGTTAGTTCACCCACAAATTGTTGGGTGTCACTGACTGAGTAGCCATAGTCATAATTTTGATATTCATCATGCACATGGCGACGCAAAAAGCCTTCGGTATAACCACGGTGGGCTAGGCCTTCTAATTGATTCATTAGGCTGCGGTCGAAATCTTTACCCGATGAAGCATCTTCAATCGCGCGGCGATACAACTGTGCGGTGCGGGCGACGTAATAGAAAGACTTAGTGCGGCCTTCAATTTTAAGTGAGTCTATGCCCATTTTGGTTAGGCGCTCAACGTGTTGAATCGCACGTAAGTCCTTAGAGTTCATGATATAAGTACCATGCTCATCTTCAAAGGCTGGCATGTATTCGCCGGGACGATTGGCTTCCTGTAGTAGGTAGATTTGATCCGTGGGCGCACCCGCACCTAAAGTTGTCGGAGTTTCGATTTGTACTGCATTAGGCATGGCAATGATGTCGCCGCTGTCGTTTTGCTGCGCTTCATGTACGTCGTATTTCCAGCGACAAGCATTGGTGCAGGTGCCTTGGTTTGGATCGCGTTTATTGATATAACCCGAGAGTAAACAACGACCTGAATACGCCATGCAGAGGGCGCCATGCACAAACACTTCGAGTTCTATATCTGGGCAGCGTTGACGAATTTCTTCGATTTCATCTAAGGATAATTCGCGCGACAGGATCACGCGCTTGATGCCTTGGGTTTGCCAAAACTTGACCGAGGCCCAGTTGATAGCATTCGCCTGTACGGATAAATGCACCACTTGATCGGGAAACGCTTCACGTACCATCATGATTAAACCCGGATCGGACATGATCAGCGCGTCTGGCTTCATCGCCACTACGGGTTCCATGTCCTTGATATAGGTTTTCAGCTTGGCATTGTGGGGTGCTATGTTGCTCACAACATACAGCTTTTTACCCAGCGCATGGGCTTCTTGTATGCCTGTGGCAAGGTTTTCCATTTTGAAGTCATTGTTACGTACCCTTAGGCTATATCTCGGCTGACCGGCATACACGGCATCTGCGCCATAGGCAAAGGCGTAGCGCATGTTTTTCAGGGTTCCAGCTGGAGACAGCAGCTCAGGTTTAAACATAATCACTCTCAAATTAGTTAATAAAATCGATGAATAAATGACGCAGTGCGCGGGGGCGGGATTTTACACAATGAAAGTAGGGTTATGCAAATTGCCCTTACTAACTTTAGTGGTACTTCACATTTTACGAATATAGCGCGTTTAGCTTTGAGCAAGCAGCGAGAAATATTTTAGCTCTGGTGATGATTGATGCAGAAGATTAAAGCCGATAATTAAGCCAAAATTGATAACGCAATCATACAATTTATTAACGTCCGTTGCTTTTTTCTACGTATCTAATGACGGTCAGCTGATATACTCCAACTATCCAATGTTCATGTTTACAGATTGATGGGAGCTAAGATGTCTACCGAACATCTACTGTTAGTCAGTTTATTAAAAAAACTAAAAGATGATGCCTTAGTGCTACCGACGTTGCCGGAAGTGGCGATGCGGGTGCAAGAAGTGGTCGGACGCTCCGATGCTAGCCTTAAACAAGTGGCTGAAGTGATCGGCCAAGATGCGGCGATTTCTGCCCGTATCATTAAGGTGGCCAATAGCGCCTTATACAGTCGAGGCGTACCCGCTGAAAGTATTAACAGTGCGGTCTCACGCATTGGTTTAATCCAAATTAAAAGCATCGCAACTTCGGTGGCTATGGAGCAATTATTCATTTCCACCAATGAAATGGTGTGGGAAGTCATGGATGAAGTGTGGCGTACCTCAATCGATGTGACCGCAGCCGCCTGTGCCATGTTGCAGATGTATAATAAACGCCATTCAACCAGTCGATTAAATTTTGATACCTTAACCTTAGCCGGACTCGTACATAACATCGGCGCTTTACCTGTGTTGACCGAAGCTGAGGCGCAGCCGCATTTATTTACGAGCATTGATCAATTACGTGCGCTTGTTCGTAAAATGCAGGGGCCATTAGGCCGTGCTGTGTTAAAGAGTTGGGATTTTTCTACCGAAGTGATGGAAGTGGTTGAGCGCTGGGCCGATTTACCTTATCTGCCCGATCACGTCACCTATCTCGACTTTATCCGTGCAGCGGCCTTCTATACCGGTGAATTACGTGCAGGCACTGAGTTAGAACAACGTCTTGGTGTGTTTGTCGCCCGCGGTTTACCCGTGACAACCGATGATTTAGCCAGTGATGAATTTATGGAAAAATTCCATTCAATTAGAGAAAGTTACCAATAATCGTTAGGCCTAAATGGAACACAAATGGCACGTGAACACTGAATTGCAGTGCCATTTGATAATAAGCTTACGCGGTAAAGCAGGGGCCAAGGTATGTTCGAAATTGGGTTAGTTGTTGCTTCGCTCATTTTATTGATATTTTCATTGTATATACTGCAGGCAAAATATAGATCGCTACGGTCGCAGCAAAAATTCTTAGCACAGCTTTGTCTCCAGCTAGAACAACAAAAGATTGAACGCCAAGCATTAGACCTTAGCATCGTTCCCCAAGAGTTTGCGCCTCTCTACCATACCTTAAATGAATTATTGAAGGCCTTACCCGCAAGCGTGGGTAAGGATAAACTGACTGGACTGGTAAACCGGGTCGGCCTGAAACGTGCGCTGACCTCCATGATGCCGCTGACTCAAGGGACATTAGTGCTGATTGATATTTATCGATTTCGCTATGTGAATGATCTCTTTGGGTTTGTGTTTGGCGATATCCTGCTAAAGCAATTTGCGGAACGGTTAAACACCTTAAGTTTATCCCCAAGATTAATCGCACGGCTCAATGGTGATGAATTTTGCCTATATTACGAGCAAGCGTTGACGGAGGAGCAATTAGTCCATTTGAGAGGCCGTTTGCAGGTGCCTTTTAGCATTAAGAACACGCCAGTCAGCGTTAAACTTCAAATCGGCTGTGTACATTTACAAGAACACCATGCCGATACTAGCCAGATGTTACGTCGCGTCGATTTGGCACTGAAGAAAGCCCGCCACTCTCGTAGCGCGATTGCTTACTATGCTGAGAATGATGATATTCAACAGTTAAGAGAACTGAGAATTATCGATAGCTTGCCTAAAGGTTTGCAACGCAATCAAGTGTATATGGTGTATCAAGCGAAACAGGATATTGCGACGGGAAGGTGTTTTCAGGTTGAAGCCTTGATACGCTGGGAACACGACGAGCTTGGGGTTATTTCTCCAGGTGAGTTTATCCCTTTAGCCGAATATGCCGGCATGATTGATTTAGTGAGCCAATGGGCACTCGATCAGGTTTTAGCGCAGCAGGAAAAATGGCGCGCCGCAGGGATACAATTGTGCGTCGCAGTCAACCTCTCTACACGGGATCTCGACAGTGAAACCTTGCCCCAAGAAATTGCGGCGAGATTGGCGCATTACAAACTTCCGCCAGAATCTTTAATGATTGAAATTACGGAAAGTACCTTAATGGCGGATTTAACTAAGGCGGTCGAAACCTTAGATAAAATTCGTGCGTTAGGGGTGAGGCTTGCAATTGATGATTTTGGTACCGGTCATTCTTCACTGGCTTACTTGAAGCATCTACCCGTCAATGAAGTCAAAATCGATAAAGCCTTTTTAAAGGATCTTGAGCAGGATAAACCGTCGGAATATATCCTCGAAGCCAGTATTAATATTGCTAAAAAACTCGGTTATGAGGTGACTGTCGAAGGGATTGAAACCCCTGAAATTAGAGAGATACTCGTCGCTATGGGCGTCGATACCCTACAAGGCATGTATTATGCTAAGCCTATGAGAGCAGCAGAACTCGAAATGAACTGGGCCCGGCTGCACAATGCCATGTAAACCCAATGCTCATTAACCCACGGTCACTAAGGCTGCTCAACAGAGCCTTAGTGTATTGCTAACTCACCTTTTCAAGTTGCCGTTGTTTGAAGTGGTTTTGCAGAGGCTTTTGTTGCAGTCACTTTTGTAACAGCTACTATTTGTAATCGCCGCTTACGCTTATGTCGAAAGTCAACTCAGGAAATCGCGCGTGCAAGTGTATGTAACCTGAGCTCGGGATAAGCAGAGCCGCTGAATAGGCATCTTTTCGGACCTCTCTGCGTTGCACTGTCTAACCATAGCTCGCTATGGCGTACGACAGAGCGCCTTGATATGCGCAAAAATCTGCGCATTCAGTCATAAAATAGATTTTTTGTTTCAAACTAATCATTTATAGCATTGATTTATTTTGTTAAATTTAGATTTTTCGACACTCGTTATCCCGAGTTAAGGTTATGTAAGAATATTAGTTTTGTTCATTTGAGACAAAACCCTGACTTAAGACGGCAATTAAATCTGCCGGCATAGGCGCTAGTTGGCGGGCTTGATTCATACACACCATTTCAATTGTGGCAGTGACCGCAGGCTTTTTACCCTGTGGGCGCCAAATCTCCTGCTGCCACACAGTGCGGTACTTACTCTCAAAGTAAAACTTAGTGCGCACATCGATAATATCGGCAAATTCCACCCCTTCATGGCACAGCATATCACTACGATACACAGCAAAACCCAGTTGGTTTTGTTGCCACAACGCACTTAAACGCTCGGCACCAATCACATGCTCGCGGGCACGCTCGAAGTATTTCAAAAAGTTAGGGTGATACACCACGCCAGAAAAATCAGTATCTTCATAGTAGATTTGCACTGGGAAGGAGAAGGTCGGGCTAAATTGCAGCATGGATTACGGCTATTTTAGATAGTTTTATTGCGCAATAGTTTAGCGGCTTATCTCTTTAAACAAAACCTCTAAAAAACCTTTAAAACAGAGATACAAAAGCGCGGTTGTGTAGCGCAAAGGCTATTTGAGGTTGGCAGCAGGCATGATGAGTTTGATCATGATTGAAATGTGACTGCTGAAAAAGCAATGAGATTCGATTATGGGACGTTTTCCTATTTTATCGATAAAAGTAAGTCTCTGATCAATCCATGATCAAGAAATATCACGCTAATCAGGCAGTAAAATCACACTATCGTGTCTAAGTGCGTGCCTAAATCATTAATCCCTTCCTATACTGATAGCTGGAATACCTTTCTTAAGTTGATTTGCTAGGTTGAGAGCTTTATATGAGCGAAATAAAAAAATCAGAAATATTGACCGAAAGTGGCACAAATGAACTCGAAATTATTGAGTTTCATCTGCATAAGATACTCCCTAATGGAGGCCATAAAGTGTGTCATTACGGGATCAATGTCGCCAAAGTGAGGGAAGTGATTAGGGTGCCAGAAACCTCAGATTATCCCAATGCTCAGCCGCATATGGTGGGGGTGTTCTCGTTGCGAGAAAAGCTGATCCCTTTAGTCGATCTTGCAGGTTGGCTCGGGATCTCTACACCGGAGGATTTAACCCACAAAGTCGTTATCGTCACTGATTTTAATAAGATGATTAATGGTTTCTTAATAGATAGCGTTCGTAGCATTCATCGGGTGTCGTGGGAGCAAGTTGAATCACCGAGTCAATTTTTAGAAGCGGGTGAAAATGATTGTGTCGTTGCTGTGGTTCGCCGTGATGGCATGCTGATTATGATATTGGATTTTGAGAAGATTATTGCCGATATCAATCCTGAACTGAGTATGGATAAGTACGATGTCACGCTCGATAGGAGTGTGCTGATAAATGACAAAATGCTGGCAAAACGTGAAGCGAAAACGATTTTAATCGTCGATGACTCAGCCTTCATTCGCAAAATGATTGAAAATACGCTCCGCAGCGCAGGTTACAACATTATTACCGCCAAAGATGGTGGTGATGCTCTTGAAATGCTAATGGAATTTGAGAGTCTGGCTGAGCAAGATAATGCCTCTATTTCTGATTTTGTCAGTGCTGTTATCACGGACGTTGAAATGCCTCGCATGGATGGGATGCATCTGGTTAAACGATTAAGAGAATCCAAGGCATACCAACAAATGCCGATTGTGATGTTTTCTTCCCTAATGAGTGAGGATAACCGCACAAAGGCGATGGCATTGGGGGCAAATGACACTATTACTAAACCCGAAATTGGCCGTATGGTCGGTATGATAGATAAATACGTATTCGAAGAGTAATGCCATTTTATTACGCTGCGATATTTGAGTATCAAATACTTAGTACTAGATATGTCAATCGTAGCTACCAAGGTCTTGAGTGATTCTTCAATGACAAACGATATAAAAGTAAAAAGCCATATTCACCGAAGCGAATATGGCTTTTTTGTAGGGTAAACTTCGCGACTAGCGGATGATCATTTGATCGCGCTCAGGTCCAACAGAAACCATGCTAACGCGCACACCCATTAGGGCTTCAATACGTTCAACATAGTGTTGTGCTGCCACTGGCAGGCTCTCGAAGGTGCGACAACCGGTAATATCTTCGCTCCAGCTTGGCATTTGCTCATACACTGGGCTCAACGCGGCAGTTTGTGGCCAAATTGGGTTCTCAGTGTGCTCACCTTCATAGGCTACGCAGATTTTCAGATCTTTCATGCCTGACAGGCAATCAATCTTAGTCAGGGCAATTTCAGTTGCCGCTTGCAGCTCCACACCATTACGGGTGGCAACAGCATCGAAGTAACCCATGTCACGTGGACGGCCTGTGGTTGCACCAAATTCATTGGCGTTTTCACGGAAAGCGTCTTGCTCTTCCATAGCTGTCACTAAAGTGCCAGTACCCACAGATGAGCTAAAGGCTTTCGCCACAGCAATCACGCGCTCTGGGCGCAGGGCAGGTAAACCACTACCGATACCTGCGTAAGCCGCAGTCACGTTTGATGAGGTGGTATAAGGATATTCGCCGTAGACTAAGTCGCGTCCAGCACCTAATTGCGCTTCAAACAGTAAGCTTGCATCTTGTTTTTGTAATGCTTTTAATGGCTCAGTCACATTACAAATAAATGGACGCCATGGCGCAGTTACTTCTAACAACCATGCGGTCATTTCAGCGGCGGTTTGATTAAAATCGCAGCTTGGATAAAGTGCCTTTAATTGTGGCATTTTCCAGTCGAGCATAAATTGAATACGTTCTTGCAGCACTTCAGGTTGGTTTAACCAACCGACTAAAATGCCTTTTTTCATCACGCGATCACCATAGGCAGGTGCAATCCCTTGACGGGTTGAACCATAGGCTAAATCGCCAAGACGTTGTTCTTCTAAGGTATCTTCTAATGCATGCAAAGGTAAGCACAGGGTCGCACGGTCAGAAATGCATAACTTGACGTCAACACCGGTCGCTTGTACTTCAGCAATTTCAATGCTGAGTTTTTCTGGGCTGATCACCATGCCAGGACCTAATACTGCGATGCAGTTAGGGTTGAAAATGCCACTCGGTAATTGGTGTAATTTAAAGGTGCCATAGTCGTTGACTACGGTATGTCCGGCGTTGTTACCGCCTTGAAAGCGAATACTGGCAGCGGCATCCGCGGCTAAATAATCTACGATGCGGCCTTTGCCTTCATCACCCCAATTTGCACCCACAACCACGATCGACGGCATAACAACATCTCCTCATTGATTAAGACGCTATGCTAGACCCGTCATTTGAATAAGAGAAATTAATTATGGTTATCATCTCAATAAGAATTTCATATATCATTGGCTATAATTAACGCTAACACACAGCAAAAGGAGGTTTTATGCTCGATATCCATTGGTTAAAGACCTTTGTGACTTTGGCTGAACATAAGCATTTTGGCAAAGCGGCCACGGCAC
Source organism: Shewanella sp. SR1 (assembly GCF_020447145.1). Lineage (NCBI taxonomy): Bacteria > Pseudomonadati > Pseudomonadota > Gammaproteobacteria > Alteromonadales > Shewanellaceae > Shewanella > Shewanella sp. SR1. The sequence goes on from NZ_JAJAEF010000013.1 coordinate 43,204, forward strand.
TGCACATGACACAGCCTAATGTTAGCTTGCATATTAAGCAGTTAGAGCAAAGCACTCGAGTCAAGCTGATTGACCGCAATCCTTTTCGATTAACGCAAGCGGGATTTCGCCTGTTAGAGAGCAGTCAGAAGACGTTAATGGAGCTGCAAATTTGTCAGGCGGACCTCAATGCGATTAATGACCTTAGCCAAGGCACCTTAACCATTGCCGCCAGCGACATTATCTCGCGGTTATTGTTGATCCAGCCGTTTCAGCTCTTTAAGGCGGAGTTTCCGGGGATCGATTTCTCGCTACTCAACACCACATCATCCCAAGCTTCTGAACTGGTGAAAAATGCTGAGGCCGATTTAGGGTTTGTGATCGCGCAAAAGGAGAGTCAGCCGCTGCATTTTACTGAGTTACAGCAGATTAAATGGTGTGCAATAGGGGACAATTTACAGCAATGGCAGCAGGCAAACCTCTCTGTGGATACGCCATTAGCCGAGCAACCGACGTTGATTTTACTGGGCCATGATACGCGAACCCGTGAATTGCTCGATCCCGCACTGCCGTCGCTGAATTTGCCGAATTACAGGATTATGGAGGTGGGCAGTGTGGACGCGCAAATCGATTGGGCCGAGGCGGGGTTTGGGGTAGCGATCGTGCCGGAGTTTTCGGTTTATACTAAGGCTAATTTGACTACTAAAGTCACCCCTTTGCCGCAATTCCCCACAACCAGTTTGGGTTATATTGTGCGCCAGAATCAGATCCTGTCTAAGGCCATCAAGCAGCTATTATATTGGGTGAATCAAGAGATCATTCGCTCGCAGCGGTAATCTATCATTCGCTTGCAGCGATAGGGGATTAGTCAGCGACTAAGAGTAATTTTTCGTATTGGCCTGTGGCTTTTAGCAGTGATAAGCCCGCGTCGAGTTGGGTCGCTAAGGTCTGCGCCTGTGGGTTTTCCTTCGAGAATGCCAAAAAAATATCGCTGCTGTGGTTAGCAAATACTGGAATGACATCATCATCCACGCCCATTTTTTTTAGGTTCTCCTTGGCGACTAAGTCAAACATCAATGCGGCATCTATGCGGCCAATCAACAATAAATTGATTAGCTGCTGCTGATTAGCGACGGTGACGATATTGAGCTGTTGCTGTTTGACTAACTTGGGAAAATCATCGCCATACTCATAGCTTTTAATCACCCCAATAACCGTGCCTTTAGGTAGCGCCCATTTATTATCAGCCAAAATAGGCTTCTGTTTCTTTTGATAAAAAGATGCGGTGGCGATAAATAATGGGGTTTTACCGAAGATGAAGCGCTGTTCAGTGCTGTTCTCGCGGGTGACGTTAAATACCCCGTCTACGGCGCCTTTTTCTGCCATCATCAAGGCGCGAGAATAGGGCACGACTAAGCTATTTACTTCAATATGCGATTGCTTAAAGGCGGCTTGGATTAAACGATGGGAAATGCCTTGGCCAAATTGATTGGCAAAGGGCGGCCAACTGTCTTCTGCGGCTAATGTTATCGCCTGAGGCTGCGATTCTGCGGGCACGGCATTGCTTTCTTGGGCGAATGCCATGTTGTAAGCCATGGATGCGAGTAATAAAACGATGCTAAGTATCAATGCTGATGGCAAATTTAATGCCTGCTGCATCCTGAGCTTCACTCTGTTCCCTACACGCATTTTGCTTCCATCTCCCTGCTTAATATATGGCTTTTATAGCATAAAGAATTATATCTAGACTAATGATTTGAATATTAATTATTGATAGCGAGTACTTTTGTGATGTTCATATGATCTTCCTACAGCCTCAGTTCACTGTGTGCGGGTCTATTACTTTCGTTTACTGTGTTTACCATGTTTAAGTGGGATTTTGCGCTGGGCAACGAATGAACAGGCTTAGCATTTTTGCTAATACCAATCGTATTAAATATCTGTTCATTCAGCGGGAGTTCAACGCGCTTTAGACAAGGCGAAGGCTTGAAGGCATAGTGGTGCTCTGTCGAAAGCCTTAAACGCAGTATAAAGCGCTTTGCCATGCCGTTAACATCAGCCGCCCTTCGGGAGCCTCACAGGCATCCCACTCCGGTGTTGCATTGATTTAAAAGGGAATGACCATTTCTGCGTCAATGCGCCTTGGATTGAGATGCCTGTGAGGCTCTGAACTGACTAGATATATAATGTGATTGGTATAAGTAGAAGAAATTGAAATGGATAGGTTTCAAAACGGCCATCAAACGAACCACTAAAGTGCTTTGTGAGGTTCGTTTGATGGTGTGTTGTGTTGATGTTCGCTGGGCTATTTGACCTTGGTGGCTTGCATCGTAAACCAAGTCTTATAGGGCTGATACTTGTCATAGCACCAATGGAATAGGGTGCTGTAGAAGAAGAAAAAGATCAAAAAAACCGCTTCTAAGCCCATGGCTGCCAACCAGCCTATCTGTAAAAACCAAGCGATGGTCGGTATGCTAATGAAAATAAGTCCCCCTTCAAATCCAAAGGTATGCAGTATTCGGGTTTTTAAAGTGCGTCGCTCTCGATTTGCCCCAAATACCCTGTCGAATCCTAGGTTGTAGAAGTAGTTCCACACCACGGTATAAAGACTCAAAGCGATACCGACTATGACAAGCTCACTGGTTCCCTTGCCTGATATGAGGGCAGAAACCGGGATGATAATCGCGAGTGCAATCGCTTCAAAGAGTAAGGCGTTAAAGATACGTTCTGTCGTTTTCATGGCTATTTCCCATTCATTCAATGTGACTATGGCCATAATTTTATCTAGTATAGGGATAAGTAATAGTTAGATAGTATCGGTAAAAGCGATATGTTTAGTCTCGAACAGCTCGAAGCCTTTATAGAAACCGTAGAATCTGGTTCATTTTCGAATGCCGCAAGGCAATTGAAGAAAGCACAATCCGTGATTAGCCAGCATGTGATGAATCTTGAAATTGATTGTGGGGTTGAGTTATTTGACCGTTCGGGTCGTTACCCTGTATTAACGGCCGAAGGCAGTAAATTATTGCCCTACGCAAGAGCGACGATTCTTCAACATAGAAGGCTCAAACATACCGCCTTATCGCTCTTTGGTAGTCAATCTTCAGAAGTTTGCCTTGCGATGGATGAAGGCATTCCGATACAGAGAATATCGGAAATTATTCAGTTGTTAGAAAGTGATTTCCCTAACATCGAACTCGAGTTTCTCAGTGCCTCAAGCATAGATATTATCGACATGGTACATTCGGGAAGAGCATCTACAGGACTGATTTTTAGCGAATTATCTATGCCAAGTAGTATCGATTTTGAGAGTATTGGTGTGATTGAATTCGATCTGTATGTGGCGAGTTCGCATCCCTTAGCGAAATCAATTGCACCGAACATGGACTCATTGCGACTGTATCGACAATTATGCATCCGCTCACGTAATACTAAAACCAGTAGTTTTCAGCAGGCGTTCAGTCCTGATGTTTGGTATGCCGATAACTATTATGTGTTATTGGAGCTCGCATTACAGGGCCATGGTTGGTGTCTGTTACCAGAGCATATGGCATCCAGCTCAGTTTCATCGGGTAACTTAACTCGGGTCCCCATAGAGTTTGAGCAGATAGGCTGGTATGCAAACGTCGATGTGATCCAGCATCAAGATAAAAGCAGCCTGCCATTATTGAAACGACTCAGGCAACTGTTTAGAGAACTCTTGGTTGTGCAGAAGTAAATGCTTGGACAGAAATAAAGCAAAGCATAAATAAAAACCCAGTTAAGTGAGAGCTCAACTGGGGTTTATTGTTTGTGCGTATCAGGATTTGTGCATTAGAATTTATGGATCAGGACTCATCATTGCGCGGAAAGTTAGCGAGCACTAGCTCGGCGACTTTGCGTAATTCATTCGGGCAAATCCCACTGGTCGCTTGTACGGCCATGCCTTGCAATACTGTGCCGACATAACGGGCAAGCAGTAACGGCTCGGCATCTGCGGGCAAATCTCCTTCATCTTTGGCGCGTTGCAATCTTTCGCACAGAGCGATTTCACCGTCGCGGCGACGATTAATCAAAGTGTCTTTAATCGCTTGCCCTGCTTCACTGCAGGTTAATGCCCCTTGAACAATCAAACATCCCTGCGGATGGCTTTTATCCACCAAAGAGCTCGCGGCCCCGAGCAGCATTGACTCAACCACTAGATAGGCGGTTTTCTGCTCCAGCGCGGGATAGAAAAACGCACAGGGGCGTTGTTCATATAATTCTATCGCTTTGAGAAATAACTGTTCTTTATTGCCGAAGGCGGCATAAAGGCTTGGCTTATTAATGCCCATAGCTTGGGTTAAATCGGTTAACGATGTACCTTCAAAACCTTTGCGCCAGAAGACTTCTAAGGCTTTGGCTAATGCATCGTCAGTGTCGAAGGCACGTGGGCGACCTACACAGGGCGTCTGGGTGACGGTTGACATCATTAGGCTCCTCAATTCTCAATTGCCCCTAGGATAGACATGGGTTTAGTCCGTGTCCAGCCACACTTGCTGACTGATGACCGACTAAGGGGATTTGTCTACTTAGTCATCCAAGGTGTCACCTAAGTTCAGCATTCAATCCGTGTCAGTCAGCGTTCGCCTCAATATTCATAAAAATGCTTTGAAGATCAAACTTGTGGCTTTCCGCCTAAGGGCGCATTGCAAAGTAAAGGTCAGTGCGCGCTTTTAATTTAATACCAATCGGTACATAAATTTGTTGACAGAGTCATTTTACGCTATATATTACCGTCCAGTACAGAATATTTTTTACCAGTCGGTATTTAAATGTGTGTGGTTCGAACAGCGTGACATGCCCGCCACTTTGAGGATAGTAATATGAAGAGCAATAAACCCTTACGAATAATGATGTTAACGGCTGTGGCCGCTTTCGTTCTGTCAGCTTGTGGTGAGCAAACAGCGCAGCAGGGACCAGCACCAAGTGCGCCTATGGTGGATGTCGCCCTAGTATTGCATGAGCGAGTGACCGAATGGGACGAGTTTACCGGCCGTTTACAGGCGCCAGAAAGTGTCACCCTTATCCCGCGTGTATCTGGATATATCGACTCAGTGAATTTTAAAGAAGGCGCCTTAGTGAAAAAAGGCGACGTATTATTCCGCATCGATCCAAGTGTTTTTGAAGTGGAAGTGGCCCGGTTAAAAGCAGATCTAGCTAGCGCACTCTCTGCAGAGCAACTGGCCACAAATGACTTCGAACGAGCCCATAAATTGTTTGACCAAAAAGCGGTGTCTGCCGAGTTACTCGATACCCGTGAGTCAAACAAACGTCAAACCGCGGCTGCAGTGGCTTCGGTGAAAGCGGCCCTGATGCGCGCCGAGCTTGATTTAGCTTATACCCAAGTGCAAGCGCCGATTGATGGTCGCGTGTCCTACGCGAATGTCACCGCGGGCAATTATGTCACCGCAGGGCAGAGTGTGCTGACCAGTCTAGTCTCTACCGCCAGCATGTATGCGTATTTTGATGTGGATGAGCAAACCTATCTTAAATACGTGAAATTAACGGCCGAGAAGAAACGTAATGATCCCCGCGCTGGCGACAACCCTGTGTACATGGCCTTAGCCAATGAGCGTGATTATCAACATATCGGCATGGTCGACTTTGTGGATAATGCGATGGATAAACAGACCGGTACCATTCGCGTGAGAGCCTCTTTTGACAATGAAGACAATAGCTTATTGCCTGGCTTGTTTGCTCGTCTTCGCACCGCAGGTAGTGGCGCTTATGAAGGTATCTTGATTGACGATAAAGCCGTTGGCACAGATCTGAATAATAAGTTTGTGTTAGTGGTGGGCGCCGATGGTTTAGTTGAATATCGCGGCGTGACCTTAGGCGAGAAAGTCCAAGGACTGCGCATCGTGACCCAAGGTTTGATGGCCGAAGATAAGATCGTCGTCAACGGTATGCAGCGCGTGCGTCCTAAGATGCAAATTGATCCGCATATGGTTGAAATGGTCGACAGCGACAAGCTCGAAGCATTACGCCAAGCCCAGTTAATCCTAGATAAAAACCAAGATACTTTGACGGCGCAAGCGGTCGAAACGGCTAGCCGCGGTTAAGGAATAGAACACCATGTTATCGCAGTTTTTTATTAAAAGACCGATATTTGCAGCCGTACTCTCACTGCTGTTTTTTATCACAGGGGCGATTGCCGTTTGGCAACTGCCGATCACTGAATACCCTGAAGTTGTGCCGCCCACCGTCGTGGTGACCGCTAACTACCCTGGCGCTAACCCTAAAGTGATTGCCGAAACCGTGGCTTCACCGCTGGAGCAGGAAATCAACGGCGTCGAAGATATGTTGTACATGTCATCGCAAGCGACGTCCGATGGACGCATGACCTTGACCATCACCTTTGCCATTGGCACTGATGTGGACAGGGCGCAAACCCAAGTGCAGAGCCGAGTCGATCGCGCTATGCCGCGTCTGCCGCAGGAAGTGCAACGCTTAGGCATAGTCACCGAAAAGTCATCGCCAGACTTGACCATGGTGGTGCATTTGCTGTCACCGGATAACCGTTATGACATGTTGTATTTGTCTAACTATGCGGCGCTGAACGTTAAAGATGAGCTCGCACGGATTAAAGGTGTGGGCGCGGTACGCCTGTTTGGCGCAGGGGAATACAGCCTGCGTATTTGGCTCGACCCGAATAAAGTCTCGGCGCTGGGTTTATCACCTGCGGACATTATTGCTGCCGTGCGCGAGCAAAACCAACAGGCGGCAGCGGGCAGTTTAGGTGCTCAGCCAAGTGGTAGTGCTGACTTTCAACTCTTAATTAACGTGAAAGGCCGTTTAACTGAACTGTCTGAATTTGAAGATATCATCATCAAAGTCGGTCAAAACGGTGAAGTGAATCGTTTGAAGGATGTGGCTCGTATCGAGCTAGGTGCGACGAGTTATGCGCTGCGCTCACTGCTGGATAACAAAGATGCAGTGGCGATTCCAGTGTTCCAAGCATCGGGTTCAAATGCGATTCAGATTTCCGATGATGTGCGCGCCAAAATGGCTGAATTGTCTAAAGGATTCCCCGAAGGATTAACGTACGAAATCGTTTACGACCCAACCGTGTTCGTGCGCGGCTCGATTGAGGCGGTGATGAAAACCTTGCTTGAAGCCGTGTTGCTGGTGGTGTTAGTGGTAGTGCTGTTCTTGCAAACCTGGCGCGCCTCGATTATTCCGCTGGTGGCTGTGCCTGTATCGTTAGTTGGTACCTTTGCCTTTATGCATTTGCTCGGCTTCTCGCTTAACGCACTGTCGCTGTTTGGACTCGTGCTCGCCATCGGGATTGTGGTGGATGATGCAATTGTGGTGGTCGAAAACGTCGAGCGTAATATTGCCGCTGGTTTAAGCCCTGTTGCGGCAACGCAAAAGGCGATGAAAGAAGTGACTGGCCCGATTGTGGCAACCACCTTAGTGTTGGCGGCGGTATTTATTCCCACGGCGTTTATGAGTGGCTTAACCGGGCAGTTTTATAAACAGTTTGCCTTGACTATCACTATTTCGACCTTTATTTCGGCGATTAACTCACTCACTTTGAGTCCGGCATTGTCCGCATTATTGCTCAAGAGCCATGATGCGCCGAAGGATGGTTTAACCCGTCTAATGGACAAGTTGCTCGGTGGTTGGTTGTTCACGCCTTTTAACCGCTTATTTAGCCGAGCATCCGATGGCTATGGTTGGTTAGTGCGTAAAGTGATCCGTTTTGGCGGCATTATCGGCCTAGTGTACTTAGGCATGGTAGCGCTAACGGGCGTGCAATTTGCTCATACACCAACGGGTTATGTACCGGGTCAAGATAAACAGTATTTAGTGGCGTTTGCTCAGTTGCCCGATGCGGCATCCCTTGAACGTACCGATACCGTTATCAAAAAGATGTCTGAGATTGCCCTTAATCACCCAGGTGTGGCGCACTCGATTGCCTTCCCAGGCCTTAGCATCAACGGTTTTACTAATAGTCCTAACTCAGGCGTGGTGTTTGTCGCGCTTGATGATTTTGAATTGCGTAAGAGTCCAGAGCTGTCGGCGAATGCCATTGCTGGACAATTGAATAAAGAGTTTGCTGGTATTCAAGACGCATTTATTGCCATCTTCCCGCCGCCACCTGTGCAAGGCCTCGGTACTATAGGAGGGTTCCGTCTGCAAATACAAGACAGAGCCAACCTTGGTTATGAGGCCTTGTATCAGGTGACCCAACAAGTGATGTACAAGGCGTGGGCCGATCCTCAATTAGCCGGAATTTTCTCTAGCTATCAGGTGAACGTGCCACAACTTGAACTGGATATTGATCGAACTAAAGCGAAACAGCAGGCCGTGTCGCTCGATCAAATCTTCCAGACATTACAAACCTATATGGGCTCGACCTATGTCAACGATTTCAATCGTTTCGGTCGAACCTATCAGGTGAATATGCAAGCCGATGAGGCGTTCCGTCAAAGCCCGCAGCAGATAAGTCAGCTGAAGGTGCCAAATCTGAATGGTGATATGATCCCGCTAGGGTCGTTTATCAACGTCAGCCAAAGCTCAGGCCCAGACAGAGTGATGCACTATAACGGCTTTACGACCGCTGAAATCAACGGTGGCCCAGCAGCAGGTGTGAGTACTGGCCAAGCGCAAGCAGCGATTGAGAAAATCCTCGCCGAAACGCTGCCAAATGGTATGACCTACGAATGGACTGAGTTAACTTATCAGCAAATCTTAGCAGGCAATACGGGCTTGTTAGTCTTCCCGCTGGTGATCTTGCTGGTGTTCATGGTGCTCGCAGCCCAGTACGAGAGCTTAAGCTTGCCATTGGCGATTATTTTAATCATTCCAATGACCTTGCTCTCAGCCCTCAGTGGAGTGTTAATTTACGGTGGAGACAACAATATCTTCACCCAAATTGGCCTGATAGTGCTGGTGGGACTCGCGACCAAGAACGCTATCTTGATTGTCGAGTTCGCAAAAGAGAAACAAGATCACGGTATGGCACCTATGGATGCGATATTAGAGGCAGCAAGATTACGTTTACGTCCTATCTTGATGACATCTATCGCCTTTATTATGGGAGTAGTGCCTATGGTGTTCTCCACTGGCGCTGGCGCCGAGATGCGTCAAGCCATGGGCGTAGCAGTATTCGCCGGCATGATTGGGGTGACTGTGTTTGGTCTTATCCTAACGCCATTGTTCTACTACGCACTGGCAAAACGAGGCAGTAAAAAAGTCGAAGAGCATAAAGAACTAACCGTCAGTTAAGCTTGTTTCTCTCGATGGATAAATGCGTAAAAAAGGCCTACATCAAGTAGGCTTTTTTTGTTTGTTCGCGGCGAAAAATATGAAACCTGACTATCTTTAGTTGGGATAATTTGAGATTAGATTGCTGGTAAAGTTACAGTCAAAGATGGATAGAGTCAGAAGTATATGGGCTTGCTTTAATTGCCGATGAACAACACAAAGTCATTTGCCAGATCAGTGTGTTAGTTATATTGCTTATTGTTCATGGCAGGCCTATGTTGGCTAGATTCAACTGTTTTATTCAGCCAATGAGCTCGCAGTGATATTTGATCTCAGTAAGCACCATAGTCGATTTAAACGCTTGTGGTTATCCGTGCTTTAAATGTGTGTATGATGTTGTTTATCCATTATTTGTGGTCACTTTCGTGCGTAATGGCAGTTGGACGATTAGAATGATTACTGTTTTGGCGCTCTTCTATAGGTTCCAATGGAATATTCGATATATTAGTGATGTACAATGCTACACGAATAAAAATAGTTTGTTTTACGCCGTACTCAGCTAAGGTACTTGTTGACCTTGCATCACTATGCACGAGGTAACTGATGATCTTAAATCGCGCTTTATTTGCTCTAGTTCTGAGTGTTTCTGCCTCTCTGACGCCTCAAGTCATGGCCGCTGAGCTCAATATTAAGCTGGTGGATTTACAGCAGCAGGCGATTGCCGATACTGTTGTGGAGTTGATCCCGGCAGTGATGCCCGATAAGGCTTTGCCTGTTGGGCATTATGAAATGTCACAAAAAAATCGAACCTTTATCCCTTTTGTGTTGGCAGTCCCTAAGGGCGCCAAGGTGGATTTTCCTAACCTAGATCGCACTCGTCACCATGTGTATTCCTTTTCCGAGGCGAAACCTTTCGAACTTAAACTGTATGTGGGTCAAGCCGAAGCGCCGATCCTGTTCGATAAACCCGGCTTAGTCGCACTTGGCTGTAATATTCACGATTATATGCAGGCATTTATCTATGTGGCGGATAGCCCCATTGTCACGGTGACGGACGAAAAAGGTGAGATCCAGTTTAAGGATCTTGCGGCCGGTCAATATAAAGTGAAACTCTGGCATCCATGGCAGAAGGCGGCCTCCGAGCCGACTGAGCTAATGCTAACCACTGGCGCGAATCAACTCAGTTTGTCCTTAGACATTGAGCGCCAAGCTAAACCGTCAGCCCCGCCGTCGGGATTTGGCCACTACGATGCTCAAGGCAAGCCATTACATGCTAAATAGTTTTCGCGCTCGGCTGATTTTAGTTTTCTTTATTGTGCTGACTCTAGTGCAGTTTGCCACGGCATTTTCCGTATTGACGGCGACCGAAAGGGACAACTTTTTACAGCAACAAAAAAGTTTAGATATTGGTGCCAATGTGTTTCTCGAAGTTCTTTCTAATCGCGGTATTCAGCTCAGCCAAAGTTTGTCTGTGCTCAGTGCCGATTTTGGTTTTAAGCGCGCAATTGCCACCGGCGAGCAAGAAACCATTGAGTCAGTGTTATCCAATCACGGCTCTCGTATCGGCGCCGACGCCGCTGTATTGTTGTCTCCAAAAGGAGAGCTCTTGACCTCGAGTCTACCCGGACTCACTCAGGATGACATTCAATCCTTATTCGATATGACCACCAGCAATAACAATGCTTTAGCTATCCTTAATTTTGATCATGCCAGCTATCAGTTTGTGTTGCAGCCCGTGAAGGCGCCGACCTTGATTGCTTGGGTCGGAATGGGGTTCCTATTGGATGAGAAAGTCGCCCAACAAGCTAAAGCCATTACCGGTATCGATGTCAGCTTTGTCAATCAAGCCACGGGTCGCACCGAAATCGCGTCAACCTTATCCGACGATGAAAAACGCAGTGTGGTAGAGCAAGCGAGCCTATTCCCCAGCCTACTGAAAATGCCCAGTGAGAACATTCCCGTGGATTATCTGTCCATGGCGATCAAACTTTATGATCATAACGGCAGCCAATTAGCCCTACTGCATCAGTCAAACCTCAAGTGGCAGCAAAGTTATCAGCATCTACGCAATAATATGTTGCTGATTTTTGCCTTGACCTTAGCGCTGGCGATTGTGATTGCAATTTGGTTGTCGGGCAGTTTGACTGAACCTGTGCATCAACTGGTAACTTATGCCCGTAAAATTGGTCAAGGTAAGCAGCCTGGTAGTATTCAAGGTGCGCCAGCAGAACTGCGGGTGTTGGCCAAAAGTTTGTCCTTGATGCGCGACGATATTGAAGCGCGGGAAAAGGATTTAGTCTATCAATCCCGCCACGACAGTTTGACGGGATTGCTCAATCGTTTTGCGGCAAAACAGCATTTAGCGGATCTTAAAAATGAGCTATCCGGCGCTATGGTATTGCTGGATATTAAACATTTTCGCCATATCAACGACATTATCGGTTTTGCTAACGCCGATACTTTGTTGCTGCTTTTTGCCCGTCGCTTAGAGCAATTAGCGCCCACTCCGAATTTACTCGCGCGATTAGACGGCGACTCATTTTTACTCCTGTATAGCCAAGGTATTCGTCCCGAGCACTTGCTGAAATCATTGGATATGTTGGAGTCGCCATTTCCAATCCAAGGCTCAAATATCTCTCTTACCGTGCGGGCGGGATTACTTGAAATCGATGGCAACGGTGCCGATATCGATGTGTTAGTGCGCCGCGCCGAAATTGCCCTCAATCAAGCCTGCCTTGAAGAGCAACGCATTGTCAGTTATCGTCAGGGCGCCGATGAGAAATACCAGCGTGAACTGACTATTATCCGCGATTTGCCCATAGGTTTGGCGCAAAACCAACTCTATCTCGTGTTTCAACCTAAGGTGGATTTACACTTAAATCAGTGTACTGGCGCCGAGGCACTGATCCGCTGGCAGCATCCAACCTTAGGGTTTATCCCGCCCGATGAGTTTATTCAACTCGCTGAAAACTCTGGCAACATTGATATAGTCAGCCAATGGGTGTTGAAGCAGGCGATTAAACAATTAGTCGCATGGCAGCAGCGGGGTATGCAGCTAAAACTGGCCATTAACCTGTCGGCCCATGATTTAGTCGATACCCGCTTGCCGAATCAAATTGCTAGTTTATTAAAAGATAATAATCTGCCAAGCGGCGCACTCTGTATTGAAGTCACCGAAGGTGCTGTGATGAAAGATGCACAGACTGTGGTGAGCGTATTGCAGCGATTCCGTGACATGGGCGTGTCGGTCGCCATCGATGACTTTGGCACAGGGCATTCATCCTTAGCTTATTTGAAAATTTTGCCCGTCAATGAAGTGAAAATTGATCGTAGTTTTATCAAAGACATGCTCACGAATAGCCAAGATGTGATGATAGTAAACACGAGCATTCAGTTGATCCACGGCCTAGGGTTTACCGTCGTGGCTGAAGGGGTTGAAGAACCAGAAGGCGTTGAAATCCTGCGTAACCTCAATTGCGACATCATCCAAGGCTATGTGTTTTCAAAACCCTTAAAAGCGGCTGAATTTGATCTGTGGTTCGAAGCGTTTAACCATGCAAATCCCGCAGACACATAAGTTAATTTACCCAAGAAAGCGCACAAAAGGCGTTAAAATTAGACGTCTTCGAAAGAATAAAGCGGAGTAGCGAGTGAACATTGCCATGAATGCATTGAAGTTGAATTCATTAGCTTGGAATTATGTGAAGGCTTTGCCTTGCCTGTGTTTACTATTGGGCACAGTTCCTGCGTTTGCCGAAGGTAGCCGCGTGGTTGCGACTGGCGGCGGGACGACGATTGAGGGCAGTGCTGGCGGTGGCATAGTGCCGTGGGCGGTGATCAACGGTTATGGCAGTAGCGATGAATGGTCCGCTACGGCGATGGCGACAGGCGTTTATGTCGATGACTTTACGCTGAAAGTGATTGGCGCTTCCTTGAGTTTTGATAATCGATTCGAGCTCAGCGTTGCGCGGCAAACCTTTGATTTAGATACTATGGGCGGCGAGTTAGGCCAAGATATCTTTGGGGTAAAATACAAGCTTGCTGGCGAGTTACTTTATACGGCTATGCCGCAAATCACCTTAGGTGCCCAGTATAAAAGAGTCGATGACTTTGCGATTCCTCAGGCGGTTGGGGCGCGGGATGATTGGGGGGTAGATGTGTATATTGCGGCCAGCAAAGTTTTTTTCGATGCGGTGGCGGGGCGCAATTTATTACTTAATGGTACCGTGCGCGCGACCAAGGCGAATCAAACGGGTTTATTGGGTTTTGGTACCCAAGCCAGTAATGATTACCAGTTTGTGCTCGAAGCGTCTGCGGCGGTATTGTTGACGGATAATGTGGCGCTGGGTATCGAATATCGCCAGAAACCCAATGAGTTAGCTTTTGCCCGTGAAGATGATTGGCAGGATGTGTTTTTAGCGTGGTTTATCAATAAGCATCTTTCCGTGGTCACGGCTTATGCGAATTTAGGCAGTATTGCGGGTTTTGCCGATCAGCAAGGTTGGTATGTGTCGGTGGAGGGAACACTATGAGTCGTTTATTGCTGAAGCTATTACCTGTCGCCGCTTTGGTTTTTTTCACTGGCTGCGCAGTGCAAACGGCTGAAACATCGGCGCCACAGGTTAACTCAAATAGAAACACCTCCAGCCAGCAAACCTTATACCAAGAGCTAGGTGGTGAAGCTGGTTTATCGGCGATTGTCGATGGCTTACTTGCCCGTATAGCAACCGATCCACGCATAGTGCATCACTTCCAAGAGACGGATATTGCGTTATTTCGTGAGCGCGCCATTGAGCATTTTTGTCTGGTTGCTGATGGCGGTTGTGTGTATCACGGTGAAAATATGTCACTGAGTCATCAAGGGTTGAATATTACTCAGGCGGATTTTGATGCCTTAGTGGGCCATTTAATTGAATCGATGAAGGAGCAACACATACCATTATCGACCCGCAATGCCCTCCTAAAACGTCTCGCACCTATGTATTCGGACATTACCTATCATTAGATGTGTTGTAACTTTGATGGCTAAAATAGTGAACTTCAGATGCTGCTGTCGTGATCGATAGCAGCATTTTTTATGGGTGCTAGAGCAAGAGCGCTTCATCGATGGGGTGAAATTGAGACGCTGCATCCCTTAAGGATTTAGCCGTCAGGGTAGGGACGCCATAGACTTGGGTTTCAACGCCATATTTTTGATGGATTTTTTGCAGCAATAAATCGAAATCGCCATCACCAGACAATAAGATAACAGTATCGACTTCACTCGCCGCTTCCATAATATCGATAGTGATCCCCACGTCCCAATCGCCTTTGGCTGAGCCATCGCTGCGCTGAATAAACGGTTTTAACTTCACCTCAAAACCTATGTGCTTTAGTGCGTCTTGAAATTTCAATTGCCCATCGTCGCCCTTATGGATGGCATAAGCCACGGCCAACGCTATATCACCTTCATAACCTAAGTGCTGCCACAGTTTACGATAATTAAATTGGCGACCATAGGCTTCGCGGCAGGTGTAATAGATGTTTTGTACATCGACAAATAAAGCGATTTTCTTCACAGAGTACTCACGTCAGTAGCAGCTAAGGCATGACTATAACACAGACTGGTGTGGCGGTTTTGAAAGGCGCGAAAGTGTGAACTTTACTGAGTCATTTCCAGCGCGAGCATGTTCTATGTACTTACATTTTACGCTCATAATGCCAATGAACCGTTTGATTTATCAGCATTGCGACTTCATATACTACTGAAAAATAATCCCTTTAATGCCAAGTTTAACCAGCGTGCCTAAACTCAGGCTATGGGCAAAGATTAACGCAGGATTGAATCGAGCAGGGAAATCACTTGAGTACCTTAGCGGCCTTGATGATGCTTTTGATATTCGCCCGGTGACATGCCGCTGAGTTTTTTAAAGTAACGGCCCATATGGCTTTGATTAGCGAAGCCATTATTGAGGGCGATATCGGTCAAGGATTGCCTTGAATGACTTAAGCTTTGTTTGACCTTTTCGATGCGCACTTGCAGCAAATACTCCTGCGGCGTCATCGCAAATTGGCATTTAAACATGCGGCAAAAATGGTACTCGCTAAGCTGGGCAATCTCGGCCAGTTCAGACAAGTAAATCTGCCGATGTGAATGGCAATAAATAAACTCTTTGATCGCTTTAGCCACTTTAGGTGCTAGCCCGCCCTTGATTGGCCCCACCGACAAATTAAAGCCGGAACTTTGTAGTAACGTCACCAGCACAGTGTCGGTTACCTGTTCCATCATCAGATGGTTATCACTGGTCTGCCAATTGAGCCCGGCAACTTGATGCCGAAATAGCGCCTCTAACCTCGGATTATCGACAAAGGTCAGCTCAGGTAAACGCACTTGGCGTGGATCTTTATCAAAGACTCGCACGGCCAGTTTCTTCAGATGTTCATCGCTAAAATACAAATGCATAAATTGCTGCGGTTGCCCCAGTTGCCAATGGCTTTGGCAGCCTTGGGGCATAAGGCAAAACTTACTGGGCGCGCCATAGTCGGCCTTGATATCGGTTCTGTGGGTTTCGTAGCCGCCATCCAGATACATGCTCAGCGTGTGTTGTGTGTCGTTTTGGTAATACAAACGCTCGCCCGCATTTTGATAATGGGCCCAAGATAAATCCTCCGTAATCACTTGTTTGCGAAGACAGGTTTTAGCTGATTTATCAAAACTGGTGTATTTGGGCTCCATGGGGTCCTTGTTTTCTCACTGGCTAAGTGTTTTATCTGTCCAAATTATCGCACTTATTAACGCCGCTCAACGTTCGCTCGCGATTAAAACCGCAATATCGTGTTATGACCCACAAGATGGTGACATAAGGATGAAAGCCATCGCTGTATAGTTCGCCTAATTAAGTATTTTATGAAGGTGAGGGGGACTCATTATGGCTGCTGTGATGTATTTGCTGATGATCTTTGTGTGGGGTTTTTCGTGGATTGCCATTAAGTGGCAGCACGGTGAGGTGGCGACGGAAGTCTCGATTTTTTATCGCTTCGCGATAGCGAGCCTGTTGATGTTCGCCTTCGGCTTTGCCTTTAACAAGCTGCAAGCGGTAAAGCTTAGGCAGCATCCTTGGTTTGCACTGCAAGGTGTGTGTCTATTTTGTTTGAACTTTATCGCGTTCTATACCGCAACCCATTATATCGCCAGCGGTTTAACGGCGGTGATTATGGCCACTGCGCCCATTTTTAATGCGATACATGGCCGCATTTTTTACGGCACGCCCACTACCCGCAACTTTTGGTTAGGAGTCAGTGTCGGTCTGGGGGGCATTATCTTACTCTTTGGCGCCGATTTGCTCGCGACTCAGTGGTCACAAACCTTAGTGTGGGGCTTACTGTTTTCGCTGCTAGGTACGTGGTTTTTCTCGATTGGCAATATGATCAGCATGCGTAACTCGCGCGATAATGTGTCGCCTTTTACCTCGACAGCATATGCCATGTGCTACGGCAGTGCGGCGTTACTGCTGATCATCTGGTTTAAAGGTTTAAGCTTTAGTTTACCGCTCACAACGAGTTATCTTGGCAGCCTGTTCTACTTAGCCGTTATCGCCTCTGTGATTGGCTTTACCGCTTATTTGATCTTGGTTGAGCGAATTGGCGCTAACGCAGCGGCGTATCTGTTGGTGATAACCCCTGTGGTGGCGCTTAGTGTATCGAGTGTGTTTGAGGATTATCACTGGACTTGGTATTCAAGTGTGGGACTCTTGCTGGTCGCGCTCGGTAACATGTTAACGCGCCGCCAACGACCGCTTGCTTGGTTTAAGTCTTCTACCACGCCAGCGCTGAAAGCCTAACGTCGCAGCTAGCGTCATGATGCACATGAGGAAAGGCTCGATTCGACGATTGTAAGTCAGTCGAGCCAGTACTTATTTGAAATATTGTGCCGGTGTGGTGCCGGTATATTGCTTAAAAAAGCTGATAAAGGCACTGTCACTGGAAAATTGTAAATTAAAGCCCACCTGCGCCACCGATTTCCCCGCTGCTAATTGTTCAATGGCCGAGAGTAAACGCCATTGCTGGCGCCATGCTTGATAAGCCATTCCCGTCTGTGCGCTAAAAATGCGGCTAATTGTGCGTTCACTGGCTCCGATTTCTACTGCCATATCCTTAAGATTAGCTGGCGGTTTTTGGTGTAGCTGCAGTTGCGCAAGCCAGGTTTTTAAACGTTTATCCTGTGGGAGGGGTAAAGCCAGATTTTCTTCCGCGGCGTTGCCCAATTCTTCGCAGAGCAGCAAAAAGGCATTGTGCTGAGTGCTTCTTGGTTTGTCCCAAGGCCAAAACGACATAGTGTCGATTAACGCTTTGAGTAGCGGGTTTACATGAAAAATAGTGACTTTATCGGGTAATGAAGTGACGGTTTCTGGTTCAAAGTAGAGTGAGCGATAGGCAACCACATTACGCATGGTGACGCTGTGCTTAACACCAGCTGGCAACCAAGCCGCACGCGTTGGCGGTAACACCATTTGAGTCTCGGCTAGGGTGAATCTCATCACGCCTGTGGGAGCGTACAGCAGTTGCGCCTTTCTGTGGTGATGTACTCCCGAGTCGTGTTCGCCCATATCTGCGGCAATGCCAATGACCAGATTATCCAGCTGGTCTGGATTAAATTGCTGTTCAGGTAGAATAAAGGCCATTTTGTCCTATTTTTGATGTTTTTTGTCTAAGTGTTGCTAATGGACACATTTGGATTTTATCTATACTGCGCCATCTTTGACAAGTATGGAGCGACATTTCGGTAAACCAACTCATTTGGATGACTGAAATGGACTAAAAATCATGAATATAAAACCACCATTAGGGCTCGTTGTGCTGCTAATGATGTTTCCGCAAATTATGGAAACCATTTATAGCCCTGCTTTGCCTAATATTGCAGAAAACTTTGCTGTGTCGGTTGCCGCTGCATCGCAAACTTTATCTGTGTACTTTATGGCCTTTGCCATCGGCGTATTTTGCTGGGGCCGCTTAGCCGACATTATTGGTCGCCGTAAAGCTATGCTCGCGGGATTAGTCTGTTATGCCATTGGCTCAGCATTAGCCTTGATGGTTAGCGACTTTAGCCTGTTGTTGATGGCCCGCGTATTGTCGGCCTTTGGCGCGGCAGTGGGGTCTGTGATTACCCAAACTATGATGCGTGACAGTTATAGCGGAGAGGAATTAGCGAAAGTATTTTCTGTAATGGGTATGTCACTTGGAATAAGCCCAGTTCTCGGATTGCTATTGGGCAGTATTCTCAGTGCGTATTGGGGATATCAAGGGGTGTTTGTCGCACTCATGGTCTCTGCAATCGTGTTGTTATTTTTGTCGGTAAAATATCTACCCGAAACTAAACCCGCACATACTCAGAAAATCGCGATAGGCGAGTTAGCGATTAAGATGCTTACCGATAGTGGGATTATTAACAACACCTTGTTGGTGGCGGCGTTTAATCTGATGTGGTTTAGCTACTTTTCACTGGCGCCATTTATGTTTGAGGCGCAAGGGTTATCGACGCTTGCCTTTGGTACCAGTGGCTTACTGTTAGGCTTTGGTACATTCCTTGGCAGTTATGTTAATAAAATAATGCTCGGTCGAGGCCACACTGGTGCACGACTGGTTCGCTTAGCCAGTGCTATTGCACTTGTCGGTGGATTGGGGATTTGGCTGATCCAATCGACCTTTATAGGGCTGAATAATGTTTACTTTTTAGCGCCTATGCTATTGATTGTGATTGCTTACGGTATCGCGATTCCGAACATACTCAGCTCGGCTCTGGCAAACTACCGCACCTATGCGGGCTCTGCTGGCGCACTCTTCGGACTGTTTTATTACATTCTGTTGGGACTGGGTTTAGGCGGCACGGGAATCGTTCACCATTTAGGTATGGTGATTACGTTAAGTGCACTGCTTTGTGTTGGATTAGGTTTACATTTTGGCTTAGCCAATAAAGTAAAAAATGCTTAAGACGTAAATGAGAAAAAGCCAAGGCACTGAGTGCCTTGGCTTTTTTTATGTGATTATTTACATTGATGAGTAGGCGTGAAGAGTTAGGCTTTAGGTGCAAGCTCCTGTTGTTTTGCCGCCGCCTCTTGGGGCGCTAACTCTTGTGCTTTAATTGCCGCTTCAAGCTTAGCTTCAACATAACCCGGTGAATGGGTCGCTGCCGAGATTAATCGATACATGGCAGGAATGACGAGTAGGGTCACAAAGGTGGCGAATGCCATACCGAAGAACACTACAGTACCCACAGCGATACGACTTTCTGAACCTGCGCCCGTCGAGAAAATTAACGGCACAGCGCCCACTAAGGTGGTGAATGCTGTCATTAGGATTGGCCGCAAACGACGGGATGAAGCGTCGATAATGGCTTTATCGAGTTCAAAGCCGCGGTCACGCAATTGGTTAGCAAACTCAACGATAAGGATACCGTTTTTGGTCACCATACCAATCAACATGATCATGCCGATCTGGCTGTAGATGTTGATCCCTTGACTTGTGAGTAGTAGACCTAAGAAACCACCAAACACGCCCATTGGCACAGTAAACATCACCACTAATGGGTTGATGAAACTCTCAAACTGCGCGGCTAAGACTAAGTAAGCGACCAGTAAGGCCAGACCAAATACGATGAAGATACTGCTTTGGTTTTCCTTAAAGTCTTTGGATTCGCCCGTGTAACCAATGGAAATATCTTTAGGCAATAATTCAATGGCTTTAGCATCAAGAAACTTTAAGCCTTCACCTAAGGTGTAACCTTCACTGACGTTAGCCTTGAGGGTGATCGATTTTTGCTTATTGGTGTGACTTAATCTTTGTGCCGAAGCAATCTCTTCGATATGGGTCACGGTATCAAGCGTCACTAATTCGCCTTTACCGGAACGCATGTAGATTTGGCTAAGATCGCCAACGTTGTTAAAACTGTTTTCATCACCGCGCAAGTACACATCGTACTCTTCGCCGCGATCCACATAGGTGGTTTCGGTGCGACCGCCGAGCATGACTTCTAAGGTTTGCGAGACGTCATCGACACTGATCCCCAATTCCGCTGCGCGCTCTTTATCAACCGTCACGATAAGCTCAGGCGTGGTTTCGGCGTAGTCTAAGTCGGCACCTTCCATCATAGGGCTGGCGTTGGCTTCTTCTTTGAGCACCTGCGCCCACTTAAACAGTTCGGCATAGTCCGAACCACCAAGCACAAATTGCACCGGTTCACTCGATTGGCCCCTAAAGCCTGGCATCATAGGGCGAACCATGACATCGGGAATGTCTTTCAATGCTTTGCTAATAATCCCAAGCGCTTGCTGTGCGGATTCGGTGCGTGTGCCCCAATCTTCAAGCTGCATGATCACAAAGCCTGTTTGATCGCCCGCACGGCCACCAAACGCGGGGGCTTGTACGCTGAAGGAGCGCAGCACACCTTGACCCAGCAAGGGCATGAGTCTGTCTTCGACTATGTCCATGTTGGCTGTCATACGGTTATAACTGGTGCCTTCGGCGCCTTTAACAAAGGCGAACAACACACCGCGGTCTTCCTGCGGCGCCAGCTGTGACGGCACTTGTTGCATTAACCAAGCACTGCCGCCGATACAGGCGAGAATA
The DNA here is from genome assembly GCF_020447145.1 of Shewanella sp. SR1. NCBI lineage: Bacteria > Pseudomonadati > Pseudomonadota > Gammaproteobacteria > Alteromonadales > Shewanellaceae > Shewanella > Shewanella sp. SR1. Next base: position 64,018 of record NZ_JAJAEF010000013.1, read on the forward strand.
ACTAAGGGCGCGAGTAGACGAAGTTTAATCGCCCGAGTAACGGCGACGCGATAGACGCTTTCCATGCGGGCAAAACCGCGATCGACCCAACGATTAAAGCGATTCGGTTTGACGTTGGCTTTAAGTAACTTGCTGCTCAGCACGGGCGTAAGTGTCAGTGCTACTAAGGAGGAAAACAGTACCGACACCGCCAACATCACGGAGAACTCGGTAAACAAGAGTCCAACCATGCCCTCCATAAAGGAAATCGGCAGGAATACCATGACTAATACCGCCGTGGTGGCGACAACGGCAAAGCCTACTTCGCGGGTGCCTTTATAGGCGGCGAGTAACGGCTCTTCGCCTTTTTCGATATGGTGGAAAATGTTCTCGACCACCACAATCGCATCATCGACCACTAGACCGATGGAGAGGATTAACGCCATTAATGTCAGTAGGTTAATCGAATAACCTAGCATGTTAGCGGCGATAAATGCCGAGATTAACGATACCGGAACCGTTACCGCAGGGATGAGTGTCGCCCGCGCTTGTCCGATAAAGATATACAGCACGAGTACCACTAAGGCGCCCGTGACATAAAGGGTGCTATACACCTCGTTAATCGAGCGGTCGATAAATACGGTAGAGTCGAAGTCGACCACTAGGCTAGTGCCTTCGGGCAGGAAGTCTTGTACGCGGTCGACTTCTTGGTGCACTTCTTTGGCTACGAGCAATGGGTTAGCATCGGACTGGGCAATAATGCCTAAACTGATGTTAACGATACCATCGCTTTTGAAGGTCGAGTTTTCGTTTTGTGCGCCGACAGCCACATCGGCCACATCTTTTAAGTAAATAGGCGTGCCATCGCTGGTGGTACGCACCACAAGGTAGTCAAAATCCTTTGGCGTGTAGTACAAGCGTTTGGTACGCACCGACATCACAGTAGTGTCGTTTCGCACTTGGCCGCCGGGTGTTTCGATGTTTTCTTTGCGCAGCGCGTTCGTTATGTCGGTGACTGTGACATTGCGGCCCGCCATTTGCTCGGGTCTGAGCTTGACGTACATGACCTTGTATAAACCGCCGGAAATACTGATGGAGCTCACGCCACTGATAAGGCTGAATCTGTCCTCTAACACGCGCTGGGCGTAATCCGTTAATTGAGTGCGGTCCATCACACTCGAACTTAAATTAACATAGACGGAGGGCTCGCCCGAACCGTTGTCTTTGGAGACAACAGGATCTTTCGCATCTTCAGGCAGCCTGCGCTGGGCGCGGGCCACAGCGTCACGCACATCACTTACGCCTTCGGTTAAGTTCCACCCGAGGAGGAATTTCACTGTGATACGCGAGCTACCATTACGGGTGGTCGACGTGATTTCGTCGATACCACTGATCCCCGTTAGTTCATCTTCTAGGGTTTTAGTGATCTGGCTTTCCATAATGGCCGCCGACGCACCCGAGTAACTGGTGCTAATGGTGACCACAGGGCTTTCGACGTCGGGCATTTCCCGTATCGACAATTTAGAGAAGGAGACTATGCCGAATACGCACAGCAGTAAGCTTAAAACGATGGCAACGACAGGGCGTTTAACCGAAACATCGGATAACCACATTATTTAGTCTCCGTAGCTTTTGGGCTTGAAAGCTCAGCCGCACGGGTAGATGCCTTGGCATCTAGCGTCACTTCATTGATTTTCAGGCCATCGCGCATATTCACTAAGCCTTGTACGACGACTTTGTCACCTATGTTCAAACCGTTTTCAATCAAGACTTGGTTATCGATACGCGCACCTAACTGCACTTCGGTGCGGTTGGCGATGTGATCGGCGCTAACCACGTACACGTAACGTTTAGTGCCTGAATATTCAAGGGCTTGTACTGGCACCATAGGTGCTGAAATTGCAGGGAACGTGATAGTGGATGACATCATCATGCCGGGTTTTAAGCGATTTTTTGGGTTGTCGAATTGCACCCGCACTTTAAGGTTTAATGTTTCTTCATTGACGCGTGGATCGATAGCGACAACTTTGCCAGTAAAGGTTTCATCCGGCCAAGCACGGCTGGTGGCCGCCACTTGCATTCCTATGCTCAATTGCGACAGGAAATGCTCTGGCACTTGTAAGTCGAGGCGCATGCTAGATAAATCATCCAGCGACATTAATTCAGTGCCTATGCTGACCATCTTGCCTTCGCTGAAATTAATCAGACCCGTATTGCCCGCAAACGGCGCAATCAGCGAGTGGTAATGTAAATCCGCTTGGGCTGAAGCTAAACGTGCTTGGGCGATATCCACACTGGCTTTTTGTGCGTCAATTTCGGTTTGGGTGATGGCGTTACGGCTGATCAGTTTTTCAAATTCTTTGAGTTTACGTTTTTCATCGTTGAGAAACGCATTGGCCTCGGCGACGGCGGCTTGGGTTTTCATATCATCGAGTTCGATGAGCAACTGGCCTTTTTTCACCGCTTGGTTTGAGGTCACGGCGACTTGCTTAATCTTACCTGTGACTTGCGGCGCGATGATCACTGCGCGTTCGGCAGCGAGTTTGCCGATAAGCGAGATAGATTGTGCTAACGGATATTCAACGACTTCCCCCGTGACCACTGGAACGGTACGCATAAGGTGGGGAGCGCTTTCGGGTTTGGCTGCTTGAAGGACATCACTAAAACTCACCGCTGTGGCGATAACCGCAAGCAGGGCAATGGCAATAATGGTTTTTTTCATTGTAATTATTATCTCGCGCAAAGGCAGTTGAAAAAGGTGATAGCTCTAATGGGGCTATTCTAGTGAATAACCTACCTGAGTTGGGTAAAAGTTTGTAAAGGTAAGCAAACGAAAATGAAAGAAATTGTGTTTTTTGAGCCTTGAACACAATTCAACGCGGCTTTTGCGGTTTTTTTGTGCAAAGGGCCAGTGAGAGAAGACCCACGTGTGCTAGGGATGGATCTCAGTACGCGTTTTTTCGACTGGGGCTTGAGTCGTTTCAACCTGAGGATATTGGCTTAAAATGGAAGCTAATCGACCATCGCTGCGCATACTTTCTAAGCCTTGATTAAAATCCGTTACCAACTGCTGATGATCTGTCACGGCCAGAGACACCCCTAAGTGAAATACCTCTGTCGCTATGGGTTGACCGACTTGTTCAAAGGCATCGTCATATTCAGCGGGGCCTTTCTTGATTAAGTATCTGGCTAGGTTATGGCCAATCAAGACTAAATCAATACGCTTTAAAAATAGCTTCTTGAGGTTCATTTCATCCGAATTACCTTCTTCGGTGGTGAGCCCTGCGGCGAAGATTTCGGGTGGATTAGCGTAACCGCGACCTATGCCAATCGTGTAGGGCTTGAGCTCAGAGAGCTGGCTGAAACTCAGCGGCGCATCTTTACGTTTATAAAACACGATTTGTACGGGTTGGATTGGCGCAGAATATTGGGCCCATTGCTCACGCTCTTTACGATACCAGAGTCCAATAATGCCATCGGCTTGGCCTGTTTTAACGAGTAGGGCTGCGCGAGCGAAGGGATAAAACTTGAGGCTGGCATTGTAGCCTTGGCGTTTAAAGGCTTCTTTGACCACTTGGGCGACGCCGCCCTGTTCGGGTAAAGCATCGGCATAAAAAGGAGGGTAATTAGTGGCGACTAAATGGAGTTCTCGACCCGCAAATGCGGGCTGGATAAAGCCGAGCATAAACAAGTAAAAGCCAGATAATGTGAGTAATTTTTTCCCCATTTCTACTCCAGCACTTAGGTGAGTCGCACTTGGCTTGAGTATAGTCAGAGTTAATAAAAACTGGCGAACTTATGGACATTAAGATGCGTGCATGTTGAGAGCCATGCAGATTAAGAACGCTACAGATTTAGAACCATGGTGGGCGCCTGTTTTACCCTTACTTATTTATTCCTGAGCGCCCTCGCTTATTCATGCATTAGGGCGCCAGGGCATTCACGATTAGGGCGAAGGCATTAGTGAGGCAGGTTATAGCGAAACCTGCTCACCCTGATACAGACCGCGGGTGAGTTTGCCGGCGTCAATAAGTAACAGTTCACCGGATTGACCATTCTTAATGCTGCTGTCTATAGCAATGATTTTATTGTGATAGAGGCCAAGCACTTGCTCCTGCGATGTGTGTCCAACGACAATATGCTCGACCTTGAAATAGTTCAGTATGCTATCGATATCCGACTCTTTCAGTTCATCTTTAAAGTAACCACGATACCAAGTTGGACCATTGGTAAAAAACAGAAAGTTGAGTAAATCATCTTTCTTCAAATCGGCTTTTTTATCATCTAAATGCTGACGAAATAGTTGGTTAGCCTCGCTGATATGTAATTTACGCTCGACCCATTCAGGGCTGATGCCGCCGTGCATAAACAAGATATTATTGATTTTGACTAAGGTGTGTTTGCTGCGAAGCCACTGGCCGATTTCGGTGTCTTTGTTGTAGAGCCCATCGTAGTGGCGTTTGAGTAAATCTGCCGAGACTTGATAGCGTTCGTTGACGTAGCGTAAGTCGCCGCGAAACACCATTTGCTCGTGGTTGCCCATGAGTAGATGTAAGCGCCCGCCCGCAGCTTGAGCTTCTTGATCTAAGGCATATAAAAACCACAATACTTCATTGACTTGATGGCCACGGTCAAACATGTCTCCCGTCATCACCATATGACCGTCATCAAAGGCCCAGTGGTTATCTTTGTCGATAATCTTATGGGCTTTTAGTAAGTTAATCATCACATCAAATTGGCCGTGCACATCGCTAAGGGCGACAACTTTACTTACATGAGTAAAGGTATCGGGCTCAACCGTGGCCGCTAGTGTGTGAAGATGGGGCTCTGGTAATTCACCGCAACTGGCAGGGCGGGTTAATTGCGCCTTCGCAATCGGCGTTTGTTTAAGCTCACTCTGGCAAATCCAATAGGCAGTGTCTTTTTGAGCATCGTTTAAAAACACATAAGGGCCATCGGTGACCGAGTTAGACATTGATATTAAAGCACTGGAGTCCGGCATTGGAGCGCCAACGTCAGCAGTTGCAAACACGGGTTGACTTGTTAAGGCTGTCATCGCGATCGTGACGAATATATTGGCGATGAATACAGGTGTGGCAAGTTTGCTTGTTAGCAATTTCAGACTACGAAGTGACACTGTGCCTTCCTTGATAATTGTAATAGTAACGGTGGTTTATGGTTGCAATCACCGCAGAAATTTTGCCCAAGTGAGATTCCTATCTTGCCAATCTGCAGGCTTAGGTTTAATGGTGATGTAATAAAAATGTAACTTACTTTGTTGACTATAACTTATCAAGTAAATCAGAGCACTAGCCAGTAAGCTATAAGTCCTACAGTGATTAAAATATTTAAATAAAGATAGAGTTTTATCAATCTGGAAGCATTTTGACTGTGTTTTAGGTTTTAAAGTCTTAGCTTTAGGCTTTAAATTCAAAGTTTGTCAGTGATCAAGTTAGTGTCTGTTCAGTCGCGCTTCTTTTAAATGCTTAGCGGTTAGTGACTATTTATCTTAAAGCCCGAGTAAAACTTAGCATCGATGAGATGATGTTTCGGCTCTGAACAGGGTCACATATTAATCCTCATTTTTTAATCAACAAGTTCTCCCGCATATTCCTTTAATCACATCAAGTTGATGTGATGATGACCCTTTTGCTTAAACGCTTTAATATCAGAAGGATGCTCAAAGAGTGAACGCTATTTCAGTCATGCGGGAAAATATGTCCATACAAAATGGAAAAGTGCACAGGTCAATTCCTGCATATGAGGTAAGCATATGGAGATGATGAGTGTAGGATATTGACCATTCCAACTGTTGTTACATTGTTATAAATATCAATCGCTTGTATTTTAAGCTGTTGCTGTAACTCGGTTGTTTAGCGGGATAGCTTAACACAAGGCATATTTTGTAACCGATTAGCGTGTTGCAAATGTGTTTCTTGGGTGGGTCATAGTTAAGTTATTGGTTTGTTGAGTAAAAATCAAGCTGTAGCCATTAAGATTTCCTTTTAGAATTGCGCATCGACGACTACTTAGTCGTTGGATTGAACTGCCTTCTAGACAGTTCACTTTATTGGACTCATTTTCATAGGGAATCACATGAAAAAAATCAGTTTTTTGGCTTCTGCAATCGCCTTAGTTCTTAGCGGTTGTGGTGGTAGCGACGATACTCAGGTTGCTGAACAAACCTTCCAAGTTAAAGCTATTGATGGTTACTTAAGTAATGCGGAAATTTGGGTGGGTGATACTTGCAGTACTAAGGTTGCCGTAACCTCTGCTGACGGCACTGCCGAGCTGCCTGTTAAATATCAAGACCAAAAACTGTGTGTTAAAGCTGTCGTTAATCAAACAATGGATAGCAGTCGCGGTATCGTCACTAACAACTTTGAACTTCAGGCCCCAGCAGGCTCCGCAGTAATTAGTCCAATGACTGATTTGGTCGTTGCCCAACTAGCTGCCAATAGTGGTATGACAGTTGAAGCTGCACAGCAGGCGGTTGTTACCAAGTTTGGGGCACTGGGTGCTAATGCTGACGTTTTGTTTGGTGATTATATTGCAGAAGCCGCTAAAGGCAGCAAAACGGCGCAAGGGATCACTGTTATTGGTGAAACTTTAGTTGATGAAAATGTCAACATTGACGGCTACTTGGCTGAGCTTATTAAGGTTGTAGCAGATAAAGTTGATTCCGATGATGCTTCTTTAGCTGACTTCGATCCTGTCATTGGTAAAGATGGTTCAGTTTCTGTTAACCACAGACCTCATATTGTGTTATCCACAAGTGAGCAAGACAAGCTAGAAGCGATTAGTGTCGCTTTAGGTGATGCAATTGAGCCTATCCAGTTGGCTGAAGCTTTCGCTGATAGTGATAATAATACGTTCACTCTGAGTGTGTTGCCCGAAGGCGAGGCTAAATTAGCCGAATTGGGTCTAGTATTTGATGCAAGCACTGGCATCTTGTCTGGAACGCCATTAAAAGCAGGCGAGATTGAACTGCAGGTTTATGCAACTGACATTAATAATGCGCGCTCATACCCTCTGGATATTGAGATTGAAGTTATTACTTCGAATAAAGCGCCTACTGTTGATAGCAATGAGAAAGTCGAGATCACTGCAGATCTGGCTAAGTTAGCGCTGATAACGGGTACAGCTGTTGATTCTGTGATTGAGCTAGATGAATTGTTTGATGATGCCGATAGCGATACCCTGAGCTTAACGGTTAACGCTAATATTCCTGGTTTAACCTTAGCAATTGTTCAGCAAGATGATTTAACAGTGAAAGGCAAGCCAACTGCCGCTGGTGATTTTGTTATTACCGTAACGGCTAACGATGGCAAAAATGCCCCTGTAAGCACAGAGCTTAAAGTTAGCATTGCTGAAAATCAGGTAACCCCAGAGCCAACTCATCCATTAGAAGGCAAGACTTGGTACAGGTTGGAACATGGCAACTATGATGGAGTTGAAGGGGATAATCTTAATTATTCTCGCGTTTGGTGTGACAGTTTCCGTTACCAAGACGGTAAGATTTTTGTTAATGCGCGTACCCCTGAAAACCGTACCACTTGTAGTGCAGCCAATCTTGAATTGACGGGTTCTAGTTACAAAGTTGAAGGTGACAAGCTGGTTGGTTCATACCGTTTTGAAGCCGATGGTCTGGTTAGCGAGGAGTTATTTGAGTTTGCTGTTCTTAAGTCAAATGATGATATTGCAACTGGCGCTAAGCTGATGATGTACACAGTTACTCGCAATGAAGCCACTAAGCGTGAACGTGAAATGTGGTTTAGTAATAAGCGTGACGTTGAAGCACGTATTGGTATTAAGTCAGATGATAAACCTCTGAAGCGTGAATTTCCGATGTATTTACCCGCCGCGTCAGCCAATACTGACAAATTAGGTAAAGTCACTGTACAAATGTATAAGCCAAATGCTTTACCACGTGTAGATGTATTCTTTGATAATCACAATGGCGAGTTTACTTGTAAGAGTGTTCGTGAGTTTTATGGTTCTGTAACCATAAGTGGTGATAACTTCGATGGGCCTTTACATCAGATGTATCAACCAGTCTCAACATCTTATTGTTCTGAAAACGATGGTACTGTTATCGGCTGGAACTTGCCGCCGTTAGCTGTTAATACCGTCTATAGCATCATACTGTTACCTAAAGCCAGTGAAGCCGAATGGATTGAGCCTGTGTACTTAAATGTTAAGTGGACTGGCGAAGGTAGCAACGAGTAATCCTCACTTATAAAGTAAATATTTAGAGTTATATTCAGCACCGCTTAACGAAGTTAAGCGGTGCTTTTTTGGATAAGTGGCTCAATAGAATGCTTAAGTCAGCGGCTATTAACTTCGGAGAGGGGCGTTCAGATACTATTTTTACAGTGATTTTACTGGTTTTTATGCAATGTAAAGTCCGTACTATACTGTTATGCTTCATAAGCTGCTGATAAAGAATCAGAAACCCCAGTCAAACGCGAGTAGCCGTATTTATCGTGTCCTCGTTTCGCTATCATGATCTGCTATAACGAACGAAATTTAATCTCGAAATGCCAATCGTCCTTGAAAACTTATAAAAACCTCTAATTGTGGTTTTTCTTTGTTCTTGATAACTCTGCTTAAAAATTAAAAGTTCATCAATTAAAAGCATATTAACTAAGACGCGATCAATGACGACTACTCACATTAGCATCAAGATTGCGACTCAAATTGCGCTTCAAGATGGCTTAACCACTGGGCGGGTTGGCCGTAGAAGCGGTTGATATTAATGGCGGTGATGTTGCCGTCATCACCCTCTATAGCCATCGAAGGGAAACCTTGGGCACCTATCAGATTCAATAATGCTCTGGACTCAACGATATGCTCATACAGCTTGTCTTCACCTTGGGCATAATGCTGCGCAAAGCTCATAGGGTCGAGCCCAAGTTCAGCGGCTAAGCTTGCGAGATTACCTTCATCACTGGCGCTGTGACCATCGCGGTAATGGGCCAGTTGTACTGAGTGTAGATAGGCCAAACTGTCGCCGCCCATAGCATCGACTGCGAGCATGGCTTTAATGGGGGGCGCCGAGTCGAGTACGACTGTGGTATCGCGCAGCAGACCATCGAAATAGTTCTCACCAAAAGGCTGTCCGGTTAGCTCGGCAATGCGCAGATCGTGGGGCATAACATAGTCGCGCCAGTTGGCATCGATTTGTTTGCGTCTTGGGCCTGTGAGCATACCGCCGCCGTGGAGCTTAATGGTAAAGCCAGCTTTGGCTGCAGCATCGAGTAACGGCGCTGCGGCATAACACCAACCACATAAAGGGTCGATAATCGCGTGCAGAGTACGCATTTTGGCCGCTGGTGTGCTGTTGGCCGTGCTAGCAGAATGAGTTGTTGGGTGAGTCATAGTATTAAACCTTGTGGCTTAAGTTCGTCGTTACATTAGCGACTTAAGCCCTTTGAAATCATCGATTAAAATCGTTAGTTTGGTACCGTTATTTAGGTGCAGTTATTTAGCTAAAAAAATGGCACGCAATCGAACACGTGCCTGTCTTTAACTGTTTGCACTTAACTATCTTTTACACCTAACTAGCTGTACCTCATCGCCGAGATAGGTATGGCTGGACTTACATAGGCCAGGTCATTTCGCCCATGTAAACTTTGGCACTGATCTCAAGCCCTGCATCGGCTGGCATTTGTGGGTATAGCGCCAGCATCTTTTGGATTAATTCGGCTGAATCTTTCGAGGCTTTTGCTGCGACTTCAAAAGCTTTTACATAGTCACGGGTAAAACCGATGGCGCGGGTATCAAATCGCGCTTCGCCTAAATAGTGTCCTGGGATCACTGTGGTCGGCAGCAGTTTTTCCATCGCATCTAAATGAGTGAACCATTCCTGACGCTCTGCGGTAGTTTGAGTGTCAGCCATCCAAACATGCGTGTTATCAAATACTTCTACGCCACCTGTAATGGTTTTTGCCGATGGCACCCACAGGAAAGTGTGTTTAGGGTGTTTATCATTGAAACCTTCGATAATCACTTGCTCACCGTCGATAGTGAAAGTGTCGCTGTGAATCGCCTTAGGTAACACTAATTCACTTGGCGCATTGTCCTTTAAAATCGGACCCCAGTAGGCGAGCTTGCCTTCCATTGAGGCTTTAATGGCATCGACTGTGGTTTGAGTAGCGACGATTTGTGCATCGGGGAAATTCTTTTTAATCACGGCTAAACCGAAATAAAAGTCAGGATCGCTATGACTGATATACACCTGAGTCAGTTTTTTACCGCTGGCCTTAATGGTATCAACCAAGGTTTGGGCATCGTTATTTTGAAATTGTGCATCGACTAACATCATTTCGTGTTCGCCGCTGATAAAGCTCGATGACACGGCAAAGATGCTGTTTTCGCCCGGATTAAAATGGCTCACTTGCAATGGTGCCGCATTGACCGCGCCGAGTCCCGCTAGCAGTAAGGTAGCGGCTAGACTGATTTTAGACGAGGCCTTCAATGTGGCGTTAACTGTGTTGCGTATAGCATAGGTCGATGTGTTCATTTTTGGCTCACTTATAGTCACAGGATGAAAGAGTAAAAAGGTTCGATTTAGCATTCATTGATTTGCAGCTGCTGCAAAAAGTGAGTTAAGTATAGGTTGCAATAATCAATAGATAAATGCGAGTATCTGCCCATGTTTGTTGCATTAATCGGACGAATAGCCGGATGTACTCTTAGTGATTATTCATGTGGGGCGCGAGTATGTGAGTGAGCCTTCGAGTGATTGAACGTTATTGATTGAACGTGAGTGGAGATAAATCATGGACAGACTCGAAGCGGCTAAGGTGTTTGTCACTATTGTCGAGCGCGGCAGCATGGTCAGCGCCGCTAATGCCTTAGATATGTCGCGTTCTATGGTGACCCGTTACTTGAGCGAAATGGAAGAATGGTCCGGCGCTAGATTGTTGCATCGTTCGACGCGCAGTCTCAGCTTAACGCCAGCGGGTGAGCAAGTGCTGGATTATTGCCATCGACTGCTCGAACTGGCGAACGAAGTGCCAGCGGTGAGTCATGCTTCGGTGGCGATTCCGCGCGGATTATTGCGCATTAGCTGCTCCCAGTTTTTGGCGCATCAGATTTTAGCGCCCGTGGTGCACCAATACTTAGCCAGTTATCCGCAGGCGAGTGTGAATATCCACGTGAGTAGCCAAACTGTCGATCTGGTCGCCGAGCGGATTGATCTGGCGATTCGCATCACCAATGAACTCGATCCCAATCTTATCGCAAGGCGCTTGGGGGAATGTGAATCTGTGGTGTGCGCTGCACCGAGTTATCTTGCCGCGCGTGCCGCCGTGCTGCATCCCGAAGATTTGACCCAGCATAATTGCTTAACCTATTCCTACTTTGGCGATGTGATGTGGCGGTTTTATCAAGCCGATGTGGCTGCGAAACAGGCTCAGGCGCTGAACTCCGATCCTAAGTTAAACCAAGGTCAGGCGTTTAATGTGCCTGTGAATGGTAATTTTAGCGCCAATGATTCTATGGTGGTGCTCAATGCTACGCTGGCAGGTGAGGGGATTGCTATGCAACCGCTGTGGGCGGCGAGACCCTATTTAGATTCGGGTCAGTTAGTGCCATTGTTAACTGAGTTCATGCCGCAGTCACTGGGTGTATATGGCGTATATCAATCCCGCAAACACATGCAACCCGCACTCAGGGTGATGATGGACATGCTGGTGGCTTATTTTGCCAGTTTGAAAAGCTGAGTCGTTTTATCGGAACTATTCGACAGCATCCAATAAAAACAAGTCGATAAAGCGAGTCCAGAAAAACTATTCATAAAAACTAGCTCATAAAAACTTCCCCATAAAAAGCATCCAATAAAAAGGAGCGCAGATCCTTCGACCTGAGCTCCTTTTTGGCTTAATCACTTTATGCCGTGTTGGTTATTTTTAACTTAGCCCACTAGGTCTGCAAATAACCGCAATCGCCATGGATGGCGTGAATGCCATTTATGCAGGAGCAATAAAGGGCCTTGCCTAAAGTGCGTTACATTCCCGCTGAATCCTGCATCTTCAGGTTGTTTGGGTATATAAGTGCTAAAACGACTACTTAATCATGCGCTTGTATTTCAAGCGGTGTGGCTCAACCACATCGGCGCCATAGGTGTTTTTCAACCATGCCGAGTATTCTGTGTAGTTACCTTCGTAGAAGTTCACTTGGCCTTCGTCACGGTAATCCAGAATGTGGGTCGCGATACGGTCGAGGAACCAACGGTCATGCGAAATCACCATAGCGCAACCTGGGAATTCCAGAATCGCTTCTTCCAGTGCGCGCAGGGTTTCAACGTCTAAGTCGTTGGTGGGTTCGTCGAGGAGCAAGACGTTACCGCCCGCTTGCAGCAGTTTGGCTAAATGCACGCGGTTACGTTCACCACCCGACAAGGTGCCGATGACTTTTTGCTGATCGCCACCACGGAAGTTGAAGCGGCCCACATAGGCGCGGCTCGGGATTTCCATGTTGTTGATACGCATGATGTCTTGACCACCGGAGATTTCTTCCCAAATGGTGTTCTTATCATTCATCGAATCGCGGAACTGCTCAACCGATGCCAGTTGCACAGTATCACCCAGCTCAATACTGCCGCTGTCTGGCGTTTCAGCGCCGGATAACATGCGGAACAGGGTTGATTTACCCGCGCCGTTGGCACCGATAATACCGACGATCGCGCCCTTAGGCACAGAGAACGACAGATTGTCGATGAGTACGCGGTCACCGTAAGATTTGGTCAGGTTATTCACTTCAATAACCTTGTCGCCTAAACGTGGTCCGGGCGGAATAAACAGCTCGTTGGTTTCGTTACGTTTTTGGTAATCGTTAGTGTTCAGTTCTTCAAAGCGCGCCATACGGGCCTTGCCTTTAGACTGACGGCCTTTGGCGCCTTGACGTACCCATTCCAATTCTTTGGCAATGGTTTTTTGACGAGCGCTTTCGGTAGCCGATTCTTGCTTCAGACGGGCATCTTTCTGCTCAAGCCATGAAGAATAGTTACCTTCCCACGGAATACCTTCACCGCGGTCGAGTTCTAAAATCCAGCCAGCGGCATTGTCGAGGAAGTATCTGTCATGGGTAATCGCGACCACAGTACCTGCATATTCCTGCAAAAAGTGCTCAAGCCACGCCACAGATTCAGCATCCAAGTGGTTGGTTGGTTCGTCCAGTAACAGCATTTCTGGCTTTTCAAGCAGCAAACGACATATCGCTACGCGGCGACGTTCACCACCGGATAACACTTCGATTTTTTCATCCCAATCCGGCAGACGCAGGGCGTTGGCGGCGCGCTCAAGGACGTACTCTAAGTTATGGGCATCTTGGGCTTGGATAATGGCTTCGAGTTCGCCTTGCTCTTTTGCAAGGGCGTCGAAATCGGCGTCCGGCTCGGCGTAGGCAGTATAAACGGCATCGAGGCGAGTTAGGGCATTTTTTGCCTCTGCAACCGCTTCTTCAATCGCTTCACGCACGGTTTGATTCGGATCGAGTTTAGGTTCCTGCGGCAGGTAACCGATTTTCAATCCCGGCATTGGGCGCGCTTCACCTTCAATTTCGGTGTCGATACCCGCCATAATGCGCAGTAGTGTCGACTTACCTGAACCGTTGAGGCCGAGTACGCCAATTTTGGCGCCGGGGAAAAAGCTTAAAGAAATATCTTTAAGGATCTGCTTCTTAGGCGGAACAATTTTACCCACCCGCAGCATGCTGTAAACAAACTGAGCCATTTTTCTCTATCTTAAGTGACTAATGATGCGGCTAATTCTACTCGATTGCGCGCCGAACTCAACTCGACAATGAGCCAAGTTCAAGCTAAATCCATAGGAATTTCATGTTTCAAATACTGGGATTGTGGTCGCGTTCCGAGTAGAATACCGCGCAACCCTACCTATAAGAATTGGCAGCTGGAGTAAGCAATGCTGAAAAAAGATATGAATATCGCAGATTATGATCCGGAACTGTTTAAGGCAATTCAGAATGAAACTCTGCGTCAAGAAGAGCATATTGAGCTGATTGCTTCTGAAAACTACACCAGTCCACGCGTGATGGAAGCGCAAGGTTCACAGTTAACCAATAAGTACGCTGAAGGCTATCCAGGCAAGCGTTACTACGGTGGTTGTGAGTATGTGGACGTAGTTGAAACCTTAGCGATTGAACGTGCTAAAGAATTGTTTGGCGCAACTTACGCTAACGTACAACCTCATTCAGGTTCACAGGCAAACAGCGCTGTTTACATGGCATTGTTAAAACCTGGCGATACCGTACTGGGCATGAACTTAGCCCACGGTGGTCACTTGACCCACGGTTCACCCGTTAACTTCTCTGGCAAACTGTACAACATCATTCCTTACGGTATCGACGAGTCTGGCAAAATTGACTACGACGAAATGGAACGTCTGGCCGTAGAACATAAGCCTAAGATGATGATCGGCGGTTTCTCTGCCTATTCTGGTATCGTTGACTGGGCAAAAATGCGTGAAATCGCAGACAAAATAGGTGCTTACCTATTTGTCGATATGGCGCACGTTGCCGGTCTTATTGCTGCTGGCGTTTATCCAAACCCAGTACCACACGCACACGTTGTGACATCAACGACTCACAAAACCTTAGCGGGTCCTCGTGGTGGCGTGATCCTGTCTGCTGCTGACGATGAAGACTTGTACAAAAAGTTGAATTCAGCGGTATTCCCAGGCGGTCAAGGTGGCCCATTAATGCACGTTATCGCCGGTAAAGCGGTTGCGTTCAAAGAAGCACTAGAGCCAGAATTTAAAGTGTACCAACAGCAAGTTGTTAATAACGCTAAAGCTATGGTTGAAGTGTTCCTTGAGCGCGGTTACAAAATCGTCTCTGGCGGAACCAGCAACCACTTAATGTTAGTTGACCTGATTGGTCGTGACTTAACGGGTAAAGAGGCCGATGCCGCCTTAGGTAGCGCTAACATTACCGTGAACAAAAACTCAGTGCCAAACGACCCACGTTCACCCTTTGTGACCTCAGGTGTGCGTATTGGTACGCCAGCCATTACGCGCCGCGGCTTTAAAGAAGCGGAATCGAAAGAGCTGACTGGCTGGATTTGTGACATCCTTGATGATGCAAGCAATCCTGCTGTGATTGAGCGTGTTAAGGGCCAAGTATTGGCACTGTGTGCACGTTTCCCTGTTTACGGCTAATTTGCTGACGCATCTACGCTAAGTAGATGACTGGCTGAGAGTGATCGCTTGCTGACTAGGTAATTACATGAGGTACTTACATCAGGTACTTAGCATCCGATAGTTAACCTCAGCCCATAAATAGGATAAAATCCCATGGCCGCATCAAGCGGCCATTTTTATTGGTAAAATCTTAGGCTTAAATCCATTGCGTTTAGCTGAGATTTTAACAGGTAAAGCCATTAACGCTTTACTCACATTCACTGGCAGGAGGCTCAATGCATTGTCCATTTTGCAGCGCGACAGATACTAAAGTCATCGATTCTCGATTAGTGGCAGAAGGCCATCAAGTGCGCCGTCGCCGAGAATGCACCGAATGCCATGAAAGATTTACCACCTTCGAAGGCGCCGAATTAGTCATGCCTAGGGTGATTAAGCGCGACGGTTCACGCCAACCCTTCGATGAAGAAAAACTCCAAGGTGGCATGCTGCGTGCCGTTGAAAAACGCCCCGTGTCTATGGATGAAATCGAGCAAGCACTCAGCAAAATCAAGTCCACCCTGCGCGCCACGGGCGAGCGGGAAGTGCCGTCTGAAATGGTCGGCAACCTGATGATGGAGCAATTGATGAACCTCGATAAAGTCGCCTACATACGTTTCGCTTCTGTGTACCGCGCCTTCGAAGACGTCTCTGAATTTGGCGAAGCCATCGCCAAACTGCAAAAGTAGTCATTCAGCTTTTGTCGCCTAAAAAGGCAGACATGCAGTTGCTAAAAGCATGAAAAGACAGGTTTTATAAGACAGGTGAAAGCCGAAACCTTTAATAACAGGGTTGAACATGAGCTTGAACATAAGTTGGTCCGTACTCGATACCCAAATGATGAGCCGCGCGATTCAATTGGCGCGTAAGGGCTTTTACACCACAAGACCCAATCCCAGTGTGGGCTGCGTTATCGTTAAAGATAACCAAATTGTCGGTGAAGGTTATCATCAAAAAGCGGGTGAACCCCACGCCGAAGTGCATGCGCTACGTATGGCTGGCGAACACGCCCGCGGCGCAACGGCCTATGTCACCTTAGAACCCTGCAGCCATTATGGGCGCACGCCGCCCTGCGCCTTGGCACTGATCAATATTGGCGTTAAACGTGTAGTCGTGGCGGTGGAAGATCCTAATCCGCAAGTGGCTGGTCGCGGTATTCAAATGCTGCGTGACGCCGGCATTGAAGTGGATGTGGGATTACACCGCGATGAAGCCTATGCCTTGAATTTAGGTTTTATGAAGCGGATGGAATCTGGATTGCCCAGAGTCACAGTAAAATTAGCCGCGAGTCTCGATGGTAAAACCGCGCTGTCGAATGGTGTGTCTAAATGGATAACTGGCACAGAATCCCGCCGCGACGTGCAGCGATTACGCTTACGTTCCTGCGCGCTGGTGACGGGGATCGAAACTATATTGGCAGACGATCCTTCGCTCAATGTGCGATATCAAGAACTTGGTGGCTTAAAAGACAGTCTAACCGAGGCGCAATTACTGCAACCATTAAGAGTGATACTCGACAGCCGTGCCCGTTTGCCGTTATCGGCCGCATGTTTGGCTATCGTATCGCCCATATTGTTGGTCTCGACCGTGGCTTATCCCGCAGAGTTTCAAGCACAATTACCCTCCCATGTGAGTTGCCTCCTGTTACCCGCAATTGCAGGTCGTGTCTCGCTTCCTGAACTATTAAACTATTTAGGCCAAAGTTGTAATCACGTGCTGGTGGAAGCGGGTGCAACCCTAGCGGGCGCTTTTTTAGCAGAGGGGCTTGCCGATGAGTTAGTGCTATACCAAGCGATGAAAATCCTCGGTGGGCATGGGCGTAATCTGTTGCAATTGCCCGATTATCAAACCATGGTGCAAATTCCTGCATTAACTTTGGTTGATGAGCGCAAATTAGGGCCAGATACCCGTTTAACCTTGAGCGTTAAGCTTGATAGTTCTTTATTTAATTAAGTGAGTTAACCATGTTTACTGGGATTATTGAAGCCGTCGGCACCCTGCGCAAACTGGAGCGTAAAGGCGATGATATTCGCCTGACCGTGGCGAGTGGCAAACTGGATTTAAATGATGTGCGCTTAGGCGACAGTATTGCCACTAACGGTGTGTGCTTAACGGTTGTGCAGCAATTGGCCGACGGTTATATGGCCGATGTATCAGCGGAAACCGTGAGTCTAACCGGTTTTGCTCACTATAAAGTGGGCACTAAGGTGAATCTTGAAAAGGCCGTCACCCCAACCACACGTTTAGGCGGACACATGGTCAGCGGCCATGTCGACGGTATTGCAACGGTTGAGCAACGCTTAGTGCGTGGTCAAGCTATCGAGTTTTGGTTAGCCGCCCCCGCAGAGCTTGGGCGTTATATTGCCCACAAGGGTTCCATCACCATTGATGGTGTGAGTCTGACGGTTAACGAAGTGGATGGCAGTCGATTCCGCTTGACCATAGTGCCGCATACCGCGGGGGAAACTACCTTAGTCGACCTACAAGCGGGTGATAAGGTGAATATCGAAGTGGATTTAATCGCCCGTTATCTAGAACGCTTGATGAGTTTTGATGGCAAAGACAGCAAGAGCGGTGGCGTCACCATGGAAATGTTAGCCCGTGCTGGGTTTGTGCGTTAGTGCACAGGAGCAGATTATTTAACTTAAGCTTATCGGCAGCTTAGGTTATTTAGGTATAGAATTTCATAACAACAGCAAAATCATAAGGTCCTACAATGGCGCTGCACAGTATAGAAGAGATCATCGAAGATATTCGTCAAGGCAAAATGGTTATTTTGATGGATGACGAAGACAGAGAAAACGAAGGTGATTTGATCATGGCGGCCGAAATGGTCACGCCAGAAGCGATTAACTTTATGGCGAAATATGGCCGTGGACTCATTTGCCAGACCATGACTAAAGCCCGTTGCCAGCAGTTAAATCTGCCCTTAATGGTGACGAATAACAACGCCCAGTTCTCGACTAACTTTACGGTATCTATTGAAGCAGCCGAAGGCGTGACTACCGGTATTTCGGCCCACGACCGCGCGGTAACGGTAAAAGCGGCCGTGGCTAAAGAGGCTAAAGCGTCTGATTTAGTGCAACCTGGGCATATCTTCCCGTTAATGGCACAGGACGGCGGCGTATTAACCCGCGCAGGTCACACTGAAGCCGGTTGTGATTTAGCCCGTCTTGCGGGACTTGAGCCATCGGGCGTTATCGTTGAGATTTTGAACGAAGACGGCACTATGGCACGCCGCCCAGATTTAGAGATTTTCTCCGAGTTGCATGGTATCAAAATCGGCACCATCGCGGCATTAATTGAGTATCGCAACACCAAAGAAACCACGGTTGTGCGTGAAGCTAAATGCAAACTACCGACCCGTTTCGGCGAGTTCGACATGGTGACTTTCAGAGACACTATCGACAATCAACTGCATTTTGCCTTAGTCAAAGGTGAGGTGAAGAGTGATTGTTTGGTGCGCGTGCATCTGCAAAACACCTTCAACGATTTACTCCATTCAGAGCGCGATCAGCAACGCAGCTGGCCACTCGAAAAGGCGATGGAGCGTATTTCAGCAGAAGGTGGCGTATTGGTTTTACTAGGGAATCAAGAACATCCCTGTGAAATCCTCTCTAAGGTGAAAGCCTTTGAAGCCGAAGATCAAGGCCAAGCGCCTGCTTCTGCAAAATGGCAGGGAACGTCGCGCCGTGTGGGTGTGGGTTCGCAAATCCTCGCTAGCCTTGGCGTGACTAAGATGCGCCTGCTCAGCTCGCCTAAACGTTACCATTCACTTTCGGGCTTCGGCCTTGAAGTGACTGAGTATGTGGCGGACTAAAACCCAAAGTTACACTGAAGTAAAATTAACAATTTCTGATAATTTGCATAGGGCTCTGGGCAATTGGCTGTGATATCATGTCGCCACTTTTCGCCCCGAGCTGGGTGCTTTAGCTAAATTAGGTAAGATAATGAACGTAGTTCAAGGTAATATCGAAGCGAAAAATGCCAAAGTTGCGATTGTAATTTCGCGTTTCAACAGCTTTTTAGTTGAGAGCTTGCTTGAAGGTGCACTTGACACGCTGAAACGTTTTGGCCAAGTCAGCGACGACAATATCACTGTTGTCCGTGTACCAGGTGCGGTTGAGTTGCCGCTAGCTGCGCGTCGCGTAGCTGCCAGTGGTAAATTCGACGGTATTATCGCATTAGGTGCGGTGATCCGTGGTGGTACTCCTCATTTTGATTTTGTTGCAGGCGAATGTAATAAAGGTCTAGCTCAAGTTGCTTTAGAATTTGATCTGCCTGTTGCTTTCGGTGTTTTGACCACAGATACCATTGAACAAGCTATTGAACGTTCAGGTACCAAAGCGGGTAACAAAGGCGGCGAAGCTGCTTTAAGTCTGCTTGAAATGGTCAATGTTCTGCAAGAACTTGAACAACAGTTGTTATAGTAGGAAAAATAATGAAGCCTTCTGAGCGCCGCAAGGCCCGCCGTTTAGCCGTTCAAGCCATCTATTCATGGCAACTAAGCGGGAATAATATTGCCGATGTCGAGCATG
Organism: Shewanella sp. SR1; assembly: GCF_020447145.1. Lineage (NCBI taxonomy): Bacteria > Pseudomonadati > Pseudomonadota > Gammaproteobacteria > Alteromonadales > Shewanellaceae > Shewanella > Shewanella sp. SR1. The sequence continues at coordinate 83,735 of NZ_JAJAEF010000013.1, forward strand.
AGTTTTTAACTGAACAAAGCCTCGACGGTGTTGATGTAGCTTATTTTCGTGAGCTATTTTCAGGCGTTGCAACGAAGAAAACCCAATTGGATGAGCTGATCATCCCGCATCTGGAACGCCCGATTGATGAAGTGTCTCCAGTAGAGAAAGCCATAGTTCGTTTAGCGACCTATGAGCTGACTTTCCGTAAAGATGTGCCATATAAGGTCGCGATTAACGAAGCGATTGAGTTGGCAAAAGCTTTTGGTGCGGACGAGAGTCATAAGTTTGTGAACGGACTGCTCGACAAACTGGTTGCACGCAAGTAATAAAGACAAACGGTATCTTAGGATACCGTTTTTCATTGCTAACAAAGGTGGCCGATGTAAGTCGTGCCAAACTGTACAGTGAAAGAATTCCAATTAATTGAATGTTATTTTAGCAACCGCGGCCCCACTCGCCGTGATGTGAAGCTTGGCATCGGTGACGATTGCGCTTTAGTGCAACCCGCAGAAAACAAGTCGATTGCTATCTCCTGTGACACCTTAGTCGAAAATGTCCATTTCTTCCCCGATATGCCTCCTGCTGCCTTAGGTTACAAAGCCTTAGCGGTAAATTTATCTGATCTGGCTGCCATGGGCGCTGAGCCCGCGTGGATGACGCTTGCCTTGACGCTACCCGAAGTCGATGAAACTTGGCTCAGTGGTTTTAGCGAAGGTTTATTTGAAGCGGCCGATTACTATGGCATCGCCTTAATTGGCGGCGATACGACTCGTGGCCCACGGGCGATTAATATCACAGTACACGGCCAAGTCCCACAGGGTAAGGCACTCACGCGTCATGGTGCTAAAGCCGGTGATTGGATTTATGTCACGGGCACGCTCGGAGATTCGGCCTTAGGTCTGGATATCATTCGCGGCGCGCAACAGGCCAGAGCTGAGCACAAAGAATTCCTGATCAATCGCCATTATCGTCCAACACCAAGAGTCTTAGCGGGCCAAGCTTTGCGCTCGCTAGCCTCCAGTGCTATCGACCTTTCCGACGGGTTTATCTCGGATATCGGTCATGTGCTTAAGGCTTCGGCAGTTGGTGCGGTTGTAGATGTTAATTGCATCCCGCTTTCGCGCGCGATGCAAGATACCGTCAGCGAGGAGCATGCCTTAGGTTATGCACTGACAGGCGGCGAAGATTACGAATTGTTGTTCACCGTTCCTGAGGCGCAAAAAGGCGCGCTTGAGACGGCATTAAGCCATGCAGGAGCAAAGTTTGTTCGTGTTGGGCAAATTTGTGCGGGCAGTAAGCTCAAGTTACAACTCAATGGTGAGCCGTTTACGCCGCCGTATCATGGTTTCGAGCACTTCTAATGAAATGGTTGTCAAAGGATCAGGCGTTAACGCGCCTGTCATTAAAAAATCCTGTCCACTTTTTGGCACTCGGTTTCGGTAGCGGACTCGCCGCTAAAGCGCCCGGTACTTTCGGTACCATAGCTGCTATTCCTCTCTATTTACTGATGGCGCCATTACCGCTTGCTTGGTATATCGGCTTAACTTTAGTCAGTGTATTTGCAGGATTTTATATCTGCGGTAAAGCGGCACATGACATGGGCGTACACGACCATGGCGCGATTGTGTGGGATGAAGTGGCTGGACTGTTGATCACTATGATAGCGGCACCTGCGGGCTGGATTTGGCTGTTAGTGGGCTTTGGTTTATTTCGCTTTTTTGACATCATCAAACCTTGGCCAATCCGTTGGCTCGATGCCAAAGTCGAAGGTGGTTTTGGCATTATGATTGATGATGTCTTAGCGGGCGTATTTGCCTTTATCTGTCTGCAAGGGCTAGTCTGGTGTGTTAGCTAACATGATAGCTAACTTGGCATGATAGTTAACATGGCCAACAACTAACCCTTAACTTTTGATTTCGCATTTTTCTGATTGAAGCTTGATTGAAGGGATTAGCTGAACATCCCTTATCCCTTTTCTGCTTGATTCTACTATTGCAGCAGTTCCCTTGCGTTCGCTAGGGTATTGCTAGTGATAGTATCGCCACCTAACAGCCTTGCAAGTTCTTGAATACGCTGCTCACGATCGAGCGACTTCATTGTAGTTTCTGTACTGCCCGCCTTATTAAACTTATCGACGAACATGTGTTGATGACCATTGCCCGCAACTTGCGGCAAGTGAGTCACGCACAGTACTTGGGTCGATTCCCCTAAGCTGCGTAACATGCGGCCAACCACTGCGGCGGTGGGGCCGGAAATCCCTACATCCACCTCATCGAAAATCAATGTTGGCGTGGCAACTTTCTTAGCGGTAATCACTTGGATCCCTAAGCCTATCCGTGAAAGTTCACCGCCAGATGCGACTTTCGAAATCGGTTGTAAGGGTTGGCCAGGGTTAGTGGTTACCATAAATTCGATATTGTCACTGCCGTTGGCTGACATTTGCTCTGGGTGGAAATTGACTTCGATAGTAAATTTACCCTTAGGCATATTCAGTTCGTGGATTGACTGAGTCACGAGTTTGTCGAGTTCTTTGGCATATCTAGCGCGGCTTTGGCTGAGTTTTTGTGCGTTGCTAAGGTAAGCGGCTCTACTGGCATCGACCTGTAGTTGAATTTCTTCGAGCTTGCTTTCGTCACTGTCTAAGGTGCTCAGTTCTGCCTTTAATGCCAAATGATGTTCGGCTAGTTTATTTGGGCTGACATGGTGCTTACGCGCCAGTTGCATGGCTTTTGATAGCCGTTCTTCTAAATAGGCAAAGTGGGTTGGATCGAGTTCAAGCTTACTCAAATAGTGCTGTAATTCGCCTGCGCTTTCTTGCACTTGGATTAAGGCATCATTGAGCATAGTGTTGATATTGCTTAATGCAGGATCGTAGCTTTGCAGATCTTCGGCGAGGGAAACGACTCGATTAAGCAGCGATTCTATATTGTTCTCTTCGCCTTCAGTGAGTATATCTAAGCTCGCCTGACAGGTATCAATCAACTCAGTGCCATTGGCAAGACGTTTGTGCTCTTGCTCAATTTCATCGAACTCATCGACTTTAAGATCAAACTCATCAAGTTCTTCTACTTGATATTGCACTAATTGCTTACGGGCAATACGTTCATGCTGGGAGGCTTCGAGTTGTTTTAGATCGGCCTCAATTTGCTTGCAGCGTTGAAAGCTGGCGGCAACCGTATCGATAAGTAATCTGTGGTTGGCATAACTGTCGAGCAGGGTGAGTTGATGTTCACTTTTTAACATTGCATGGTGCGCATGTTGACCGTGAATACCGATAAGCAACTGACCCAGTAATTTGAGCTGCGTCAGTGGCACTGGATTACCATTGATGTAGGCGCGCGAGCGGCCATCGCTACCAATAGTTCGACGTAGGATGCACTCATCATCGAGTTCAAGATCGTTATCTTCTAACCAACGTTTTGCCAGTGGAATATCATCCAAGGAAAAGCGAGCGCTAACCTCGGTTTTATTAGCTCCTGGGCGAACACTGCTGGCATCGGCGCGATTGCCTAGGCACAGGCCTAGCGCATCGATGGCGATCGATTTACCTGCACCAGTTTCACCTGTGATGCTGGTCATACCGGGGCGAAAATCCAGTTCTAAAAAACGGACGATAGCGAAGTTATTAATGCTGAGTTGGCAAAGCATAGTGAATTCCTGTCGAAAAACATACCAAACCACTGTATTGATAAACAGTATATACTGATTTTATATACAGTAAAGTGGCTTGGGTAAATAATCGGCATTATCGGCAGTAAATATTTTTAATTAACTGATTATGCATGGGTTCTTACTAAGCTTTCTAAGATAGGCAAACTGAAGAAAGTAACTAAGGTGCCAAATAGAATGCCCTGAGCACTGGTAGAAGCCTGAGTGTTATAGCGCTGGGCGAGCAAGTACACGCTAGCGGCTGTGGGTAGTGCGCTCAAGATCACGCCCATGATCAGGTAGTCGCCGCTCACGCCAAAACGGCTAAGCATAAAGTAGACGAGTGCCGGTTGGACAACTAGCTTGAAGAGGTTGATAAGGCTCAGTTCGATAAAATTCTTGGGGCTAAATACGCTGCTATCTTTCTGGTATCGCATCGCTTTGGCGAGCACCATACCGATGGCAAACAGCGCGCACGGGCTTGAGGTATTGCCAATTTGCTGGATCATGAGCGCCAGCCCTGAGGGCAGTTTTATCTCTAGCGCCGAAATGCCGACGCCAATCAAGCTACCAATAACGATAGGGTTTTTACCGACCGCCATCGCCATTATGACTAAGGCGTGGTGTTGTCTTTGGGTGTTAGTGGCCAGTTCCATCGAGACTAAGGCGACGGCAAACATCAGCACGGATAATAAGCTGGCAATCGCGGCGGCAACTAAGGCACTTTGCTGCTGCGGGAATAAGATGATAAGCAGTGGAATACCAATAAATGCCGTATTACCAAAGGTGGCATTGAGGGCTCGAATGGCGGCAACCGCATGCTGTTTAGGGTTAGCGATCAGCGAGAGCCCAAGGCAGACAAGATAAGTAATCACCATAGCCGTGCTGTAGCCCGCAATAAATCCCCATTGCAAAATTTCATCAATCGGCTGCTGGGCGAGGGCGATAAGCATGATCGCAGGGAAAGCAATATAGTACACATACTGGTTTAGCACTTGATCCGTATCGACGGGCAAGAGTTTTAATTTTTGCACTAGTGTGCCGAGCAACATGATCCCGAAGACGGCAAACAGAGGGGTTAAAATGGTCATTTCCCTCACTCATCCTTACGATTAAATTTTAATAAACTCAGCCACCACCGTCATTTCTACTATCGTTATGATTTTAGGTGGGCGTTTGCCTTTTTTATGTCACGTTAGAACCAGAACTAGCGCCAGCGCAGTAAAACTCGCCACAAAATAACATATCATTTCAGTCTATGGCTATTGCGCTATGGTCGTATAAGTGGATTAATTGATGTTTAAAACACAATGACTTAGCGTACGCTGTGATTGTTGATGACTTTATATAGTGCCTAAAGTGGGCAGCTAGAACAGAATTAGGACATGCAATGAGTGATGATTTAGGCGCTGAACTACAACTTGTCTATCTTTTTGTGCATTTAGTCAATGCGGGCAGTTTTTCACAGGCGGCGAAGGAGCTTGATATGCCCATTGCCACAGTGAGCCGCAAGTTAGCTAAGTTGGAAGAGAAGCTCGATAAGCAGCTTTTTATGCGCAGCACCCGCAAGTTACGATTGACGGAGGAAGGGTTGGCACTCTTTCAACGCTACCAGAGTGTGGTTGCCCAATTTGATGAACTGAGTGGTGCGGGCAGCGATAAACCCGAGGGCACCCTGCGCATCGCCGCGCCAATTTCGATTATTTCCATCGTGTTTATTCAAGCTTTGAATGAATTTGGCCGACTGTATCCCGATATCCGTTTGCACATTTCCCAGAGCAATGAGTTAGTCGATTTGATTGATAAGGGCATAGATGTGGCGATTGTCGGCGGGGCTCAGCCTGATTCTTCTTGGGTGTCGAGCACCTTAGGTGAGCTGGATTATTGCCTGTTTGCCACGCCAGAATACTTGGCTCAGGCACCTAAACTTGAGCATCCCGATGATCTCGAAGCCCATCAACTGATAAAAGTCTGGCCGCTGTTTAATTGGCATTTAAAGCATCCGAGCGGTGAGTCTTTCTATTTTAATGGTCCAACTAAGCTGACTCTCACGGATTTGCACGGTGCGATTCAGGCGACCTTAGGCCATGGCGGGATCTTGTATGGTCCTGAACTGTTTGTAAAACAGCAGATTAAAGAAGGGAAACTTAAAGTATTATTGCCAGAATGGATTGGCGAGCAGAGGCGGATTTCGATTTTATATCATCAGCGCAGCCAGCAGCCGCTAAAGGTCAGAGTCTTTATTGAGTTTATGCAGTCAAAGGCGCCAGAGTTATTCTCTATGCGTTGATTTAACGAGGGGAACGGATGCTTAACGTCTTTTAGGTTTTACCGTGTTTTTGCTCATGGTATTTTGCGTTTGTTTCGCGTCCTGCAGGCTGGAGCGTGTCGCGGGTAATATGCCGAGTTCCAAGAAGTATCCCACTAAACGCCGCAGTTCGAATAAAGAGCCGATACGCTGTTGATCTTTGATGGTCAGTTTCCAACTGTCGGTTCGTCCTTCGCTATTGGTTAAGACAAATCCTTGATAAACAATCTTTTTCATTGGAATAGCTCAATATTGGCTGATGGAACTTGCTAGCTTTGGTTTTACTCGTTTTGGGCTTGCTTGAAAGTGATTGCAGTCGAGCTTAGAGGCTTATTGTTTAGAAACATTATTTAGAAACATTATTTAGAAACATTATTTAGAAACATTATTTAGAAACATTATTTAGAAACATTGCTTAGACATACTGTTTAGAAATAAGGGTGCTTGAGTTACCCCAAGCACCCCATCAATTAAGCGACGCTGATGCCGATATTAGATACGCCCGCTTCGATAATGTCTTTGCGTAAACCTTTGACCAGTTCCGCCGTGATCTTTGGATTTTCTTCGATAATTTCCAGCAGAGAATTTTGTAATTCTTTCTCTTCTTCCATGACTTCATGGGCAAAAACAAAATCATCTAATGCTTCATCGACTAAATCGACATCGCTGATGGCTTCGATATAGTTAGCCACTGTGCTCGATGACAGTTTGCTGATATTGACGATATCTTCTTCAATCTTGCCTTGAATCGCACCCAGTAAGGTCGATATGGCGACCACAGCGTCCATGGCTGGATAGACGCCATAGGCTTCAAAATCAGCGGGTTCTGGGGTGTTATCTTCAAGACGTTGCAGATGCACATCGATATTGAATTTAAGCTTAGGATCGTACAGGGATTGCCACATTAGCTCTAATGCAGTGCTTAACACTGCAGGGTCACCAAACTCACAGACTTCGGAAAACAGTTGATAGTTGGGCAACATGCGTTGGCAAAGTGCAGTGGCGAAGAGTTGTTTTTGTGGCAGTGTTAACGCCTTAAGACGTTTAAAGAAGCCCGTTTTTTTGGTCATCTGTTATTTCCGCTGATAGCTGTGATATCACTTGATTTGCCGCAGATTCTACCTTAGTTAACTCATCAAGTAACTCTAGTATTTCGGGTTCGAGATCTTCGACCGCTGTTTCACGTTTTAGCGCCGATTCTATTTCTTGGCATAATCTTTGGGTTGTTGGCACGCCGCAGTAGCAGCTCGCACCATGAAGTTTATGGATAGTACTGAGCATGACGGGATGATCGTTTTGACTCAGCGCCGTCTGAATTGTCGTCACGGTTAGCGGCAAGGAGTCGAGCAACATTCTCAGCATGTCTAAGGCGAGGTCTGCCTTATGATTGGCTTGGGTTAAGCATAAATCCCAGTTCAGCGTATGCAGGTCAAAATGGGTGAATTTGGGGCGAGTGATCCAGCGATGGATAACGTCTTTGAGCGCCGCTTCATCAATAGGTTTCGGTAAATATCCATCCATGCCACTGCCTAAGATCAGCTCGCGTTCTTCGGCAATCGCATGGGCCGTCACGGCAATAATCGGCGTGTTACGGTTCATCGAGCCTTGGCGAATTTGCTTAGTGGCGCTGATACCATCTGTGCCTGGCATCTGAATATCCATAAAAATCAAATCGAAGGTGCGAGTCTTCGCCTGTTTAACTGCTTCATCGCCACTGTTGACCGCAACTACCGTTGTCACTAACTCGCTGAGCAAGGTGTCGATTAGCTTTAAGTTAGCAAAGTTATCATCCACCGCCAGTACGGTTAAGGATTGGCGCGCCGCCGGCGTGGCTATGGTCACTGGGGCTATGATGTCGTATTCCATCGGTGGATAGAGTAAGTTGCGGGCAAGTTGATGCTCACTGACGGGCAGAGACAACACCACATCGGCATTCGGGCGGATAAATTGGGTTAAGGCATCCTGTTCTTGGCAATCGTATAGCACCACAAGACAATCGGTTTTGGTCTTCGCCAAGTTAAGTGTACTTACCAGTTGTCCTGCATCGCTAAATCCATGGCAACTCAAGAGAACATAGTCGTATGGCGCTTCGGCCGTGTTGAGTGTGGTCAGCAAGCTTGGGATATGCTGATGGTGAGTCACTTTGGTATCCCATTGATTCAATTGGCGACTCAAGACAGCATGAGTCAGCACTCGGGGCTCATAAAACAGTATGGTTTTGTCTTTGAGTTTTTCGAGCGGCAGTGAGTCACCGATTTGGAACTGACCTAAGCCGAGCGGCAAACTGAACCAGAAGTTTGAGCCTTTCTCTGGGGATGAGGTAAAGCCAATTTGGCCGCCCATTTGATTCACTAAACGCTTAGTGATCACTAAACCTAAGCCTGTACCGCCAAAGCGGCGGGAAATCGACGAATCGGCTTGGCCAAAGGCTTGGAATAAAAAGTCTTGCTGGCTTTCATCGATACCGATACCAGTATCGACCACATCACAGCGCAGTACTACTTGTTCTTCCGACTGGCTTTGCAGTTCGATTTTGACCATCACGCTGCCAGAGTCGGTGAATTTAATCGCGTTACCGACCAAGTTATTGATGATTTGGCACACACGCATTGCATCGCCATTCACATTGTCGGGTACGTTAGGAGCGATATCGACGACGAGTTCTAGGCCCTTCGCCTGAGCGCTGCCCGAGATTAGCGTGATGGTATCGCCTATGGTTTCTCTTAGACCGAAGGGCATGTTTTCCAACACCATTTTACCGGCTTCGAGTTTAGAAAAATCGAGAATATCGTTGATGATGCCCAGCAGGTTAGTGGCGCTGCGCTCAATGGTTTTGATGTAATCCACTTGGCTCGAATGCAAAGGGGTTTTCACCAATTGCCGTGCAAAACCAATAACCCCATTGAGCGGCGTACGTAACTCGTGGGACATGTTGGCTAAGAATTCTGATTTAATTCGGCTGGCTTCTAGGGCGCGTTTTTTCGCTAAATCTAACTCGACGTTTTGGATTTCAATCTGCTCTAAGGTTTCCCGCAGATCCGAAGTCGCTTGGTCGATATTTTGCTGCATCTCATCATGGTATTCCGACAGCGAACCTGCCATGGCATTGATGCCGCGTTTGAGTAAGTCGAGCTCACCAATCAAGTTGCCATCTAAGCGGGCGTCCAACTTACCTTCACGGATTTTAGCGACGACGCGCACCATTTCAGTAATGGGCTGAGTGACGTTTTTCACCAGCCGGAAAGTGAACAACAGGTTCAACTGCACCCCGATCAACACGATTATAAAGGCGGCGACGGCGGCTCTATGTTGCTCGAGCAAGGCGCGTTCTTTATTGATGATGATGGAGATATAACCTAACAGCTGACCATCGTCGGTTTGGATATCGTAATTTGCGGGAGCGGCGCTGGGCCCGGTGGAGAAAATCGGTGTCCGTAAAATCAGGCTGTCGCCCACATGCTCTATTTCGGTTTTATGCAGTGTGTTAAGCGCTTCTTTGTAGCGCATAATTTCAAAATCTTTGTGGTAATGCGAGGTCACAAAGAGCTGATTATTGGCATCGAAAATCGCGATGGATTTCACTAAGGTGGATTTGTTGAGCTGCGCTGCGGCGAGTAAGCGTTTGGTCGCCTCGCGATCATTGGCCACTAAACCTATTTCACTGGCAATCGACAGCGGCTCGATAATATTGCTGCCCTGTTCGACGAGCGTATCTTCGAGCTCATAAAAACGGTTTATGGTAAAGTAGCTGCCCAGAAGGATACCGACCAAGATTGTTGGCGCGAGCGCCAGTACAAGAACCCAAGAACGTAGGCTGTATTTGGTCATGTTGTTGACTGGGTTCATAGCAGCGGCGGTGTTTCCTGTGACAGAGACTAAGATAATTTTATAAGACTGCCAGAAAGAGGGCGGTCTTTGCCAGTATTTTATTGATTTAGAGGCCGAAATGGCGCAATTTTTTAAAGCAAAACCAAATAGTTCCAAACAGTTGTCGGCTAAGTTATCGCTGAGCGTCAATCAGCTCGATCACTTAGGGGCAGGTATAGCACAACATCAAGGTAAAGTCGTGTTTATCCCCGGCGCACTGCCCGATGAAACCGTGACGGTACAGCTCACCGAGCAAAAGAAAAATTATGCCCGCGCTAAGTTAATCAAAGTCGATACACCTAGCTCGGAGCGCGTCGAGCCCGAGTGTCCACACTATCACACCTGCGGCGGCTGCGACTTACAGCATATGTCATTATCGGGCCAGCGTGAGCATAAAGAAGCGGCGCTGCTGGATATTATGGCTAAGTTTGCCGGCGCCGATGGCGGCGCGTTATCGCCCGCATTAACGGGGGAAGGTTGGCATTATCGTCGCCGTGCCCGTCTTGCGACTTTATTTGATAAAAATACCAAACACTTAAGCTTAGGTTTTCGTGCTGCTAGTAGCAGCCACGTGGTGCCTATCAGTCAGTGTCAGGTGTTAGCTAAGCCGTTATCGGACTTGATCGTCCCCTTTGCTAAGTTGCTAAATCAATTGTCGGCTAAAGCCAGCTTAGGTCACCTTGAGTTAATTGCCGCCGATAATGGTCACTTTGCCGTGCTGCGTATCACTAAGGCGCTCAACGATAAAGATCTCGCTAAGCTGTCAGCCTTTGCTGAGCAGCATCAAATTCACATTTGTCTGCAGGACAACGAAGGCCAATTCCAAGGCGTTGGCGCCGAGTTAGTGTTACCGGTTTATCAGCTGTTAGATGACAAAGCTGAGTCGGATGCGGTGAGTTTAAGCTTCACCCCAGGTAACTTTGTGCAAGTGAACGGACAGATTAATAAGGCCATGGTCGCTCAAGCGATGGATTGGTTAGCGCCAGCGCCTGATGAGCGCATTTTGGATTTGTTCTGCGGCATGGGGAATTTTAGTTTGCCCTTAGCGAAAATGGGCGCTGATGTGATTGGCGTCGAAGGGGTTGCCGAGATGGTGACTCAGGCACGGGTGAACGCTAAAGCTAACAATTTGGATAAACTGACCTTTTACCATGGCGACTTAAGCGCGGATTTATCCCTTGAGCCTTGGATGGGCAAAATTGATAAATTACTGCTCGATCCCGCCCGAGCGGGTGCTTTTGAAAGCTTGCAATGGCTGAAGAAAATGAAGCCGCGCAAAGTCGTGTATGTATCTTGTAATCCTGCGAGCTTGGCCCGCGATAGCGCTGTACTGTTAGAACGCGGTTACCGCTTACAGCAATTGGGACTTATCGACATGTTCCCACAAACACACCATATCGAAGCCATGGCACTGTTTGAATTAACCAAGTAATTTGCGCTGGCAAAGTAAGCAAAGCGTTTGAATAACGTAAAAAATGTGATTATTACGTCGGTTGGGTTTGGCAAGTTCGCGCCAATGCTGAAGATAGGAGAGCTGAAGTGGTGCCCACTTTCTCTCTGAGCACGGATAAGGAAATAAATTAGATGGTCTCTGTTCGCGAAGCGCACTTTAATGATCCCGATTTTCACTTAGAAGATTGGGTGGCTCGCTATGTCGGTCATGCCGATGAAGCGCAGATGCTGCTCTCCTTGATAGGGCAGATTGACGCCTTACCAGCCAAGAGTCCTGCGGCGAAGAGAGAACTGCTCGAACGTGCTCGAGAGATGATCGAAATCCTCGCACCGCTGAACATGGACATTGAAACCCTGCAAGCGGCGATTCTGTTTGTGGTGTTCGATGCTGGGTTACTGACCGAAGAGGCCATCAAAGAGAAATTTGGTGAGCCGCTGGCGCGTTTAGTGGCGAGCGTTGTGACCATGAATGCCATCGGCGCGTTGAAAATCAATCCCAACAGCCGCTCAACCGAGCCGCAAATCGACAATATCCGCCGCATGTTACTGGCGATGGTTGAAGATGTGCGTGCAGTGGTGATTAAACTGGCCGAGCGTGTGTGTTTGCTGCGGGCGGTGAAAAATGCCGACGAAGAAACTCGCGTGCTACTGGCCCGAGAAATTGCCGATATTTATGCGCCGCTGGCCAACCGTTTAGGCATAGGCCAATTAAAGTGGGAGCTGGAAGATATTTCTTTTCGCTACCTGCATCCAGATACCTATAAAGACATCGCTAAGCAGTTAGACGGCAAACGACTGGATCGTGAAGTCTTTATCGACAAGTTTGTCAGTCAATTGCAACAAAGATTAGATGAAGATCAAATTCGCGCTAAGGTCTACGGCCGGCCAAAACATATCTATAGCATCTGGCGCAAGATGAAGGGCAAACACCTCAAATTTGATGAGTTGTTTGACGTGCGCGCCGTGCGTATCGTGACCGAACGTCTGCAGGATTGTTATGGCGCATTAGGTGTGGTGCATACGCTTTGGCACCATATTCCGCGGGAATTTGACGACTATGTCGCTAACCCAAAACCTAACGGTTATCAATCGATTCATACCGTAGTGGTGGGGCCTGAGGGCAAAACCGTTGAAATTCAAATTCGTACCCAAGACATGCATGAAGATGCAGAGCTGGGTGTGGCCGCGCATTGGAAATACAAAGAAGGTAATAATCATTCCGGTAAGCAAAGCGGCTACGAAGAAAAAATTAACTGGCTGCGTAAAATTCTGCAATGGCAGGAAGACGTGGTCGAAAGTGGCAACTTGGTCGAAGAAGTGCGCAGCCAAGTGTTTGAAGACAGAGTCTATGTGTTCACCCCAAGCGGTGAAGTCGTCGACTTGCCACTGGGCTCAACCGTGCTCGACTTTGCCTATTACATTCACTCCCAAGTGGGACATAAATGTATTGGTGCTAAGGTCGATGGGCGTATTGTGCCGTTCACCTATCAGGTTGAAACGGGCGAGCGTATCGAGATCATCACCTCGAAACAGCCCAACCCCAAGCGCGACTGGCTTAACCCTAACTTAGGTTATATCCGTACCTCGCGGGCGCGTTCGAAAATCCAGCATTGGTTTAAGCAGCAGGACAGAGACAAGAATATTGTCGCCGGCAAAGAAATGCTCGAATCTGAATTGGCGCGGGTGAGCCTTAAAATTAAAGACGCGGCCATCGCGGTCGAGCGCTTTAATATGGCGAGCATGGAGGACTTACTGGCGGCGATTGGCGGCGGTGATGTGCGTCTGCATCAAGTGGTTAACCATATTCAGAGTCGTCTGCGACTCGACGAAGTGTCAGAAGAAGATGCCGTCGAAGAATTAGTTAAGAAAGGCCAGCATAAGCCGACCTCCAGTGGCCGTGGTCAGGTTGAAGTCAACGGTGTGGGTAACTTGCTTAACCATATCGCCCGTTGTTGTCAGCCAGTTCCCGGTGATGAAATCTTAGGTTTTATTACTAAAGGCCGTGGCATTTCTGTGCATCGCGCTGATTGTGAACAAGTTAAAGAGTTAATGCGGGTTCACCCAGAGCGCGGTGTCGATGTGGTCTGGGGCGAAAATTACTCCGGCGGTTATCGCATGCGTCTGCGGGTATTAGCCCACGATCGCAGCGGTTTATTACGTGACTTAACCTCAGTGCTAGCTGCCGAAAAGTCCAATGTACTGGCCATGAGCTCGTCATCGGATACTAAAAACCAGACCGCCGCGATTGAGTTGGAACTGGAGCTTTATAACCTCGATGGTTTATCGCGGGTGTTATCGAAACTGACCCAGGTCGATAGCGTGATCGAGGCAAGACGACTTTAAGGCTTGTAACGCCTTTCGAAGCGAGCGATATCTAGAAACCATCTAGAAGCAAGAGATAAAGGATTGAGGCGGTAGGGAGGCTGTTCATCGTTCTGAGCAATGGTTTGCCATGGCATTTGCTCCCCGACGCGCAGCCAGTCCATCCGTGGATGCTCGACCGCCCCGTCCATGGGGCGGACGGTCGTCTCGCAAATCACCCTTGCTCACCTTTCACGTATCAGCGTAACCAGTAGGTTCAAAAATTAAGTCATAAGTATTCTGTTAAATTGTTCAACCTGATTAGGCTTGAGCGAAGTCATTCGATTGAACATAAGAAACTTTTGGACAAAAGCTTGTTAGATTTTTTACTCAAATCCATTAGTTTCGGATTAAAATTTCTATGGGGTGATGCCGTCAACACGTGCGGCTTTGAGAGTATTAAAAGCTACTTGTATTTTTTGTTTACGAAACTATTTCCCAATTTTACTCATAGCTTTCATGTAGCTGTCTAGTTGCCCCATTGAACTTAACATTCTAAATGGATTGCTTCTAGCTGCTTCATCCTTATGGGCTTTGGTTATGCTACACCAAGGACATAAATCGCTCTCTGCTACTAGTGGTTCTAAGCAACTATTACAAGTATTAGGCGCAATTAATATATCGCTCTGAGAGAATGTAAAAACATTACCAGACTCATTTTTCATATATGGTTTCGGGTGGCTTTTACCAATAACTAACTCATACCAAGTTAATTCATTCTTTTTAGCAATTTCTTTCGTCAAATTGATGTTTTCTTTAGGGTATTTTGAACCAATGATAATACTAGTTACCAAATCACTGGGAATGTATAAAATATCGTTCCCAGCTACTTTCTCTGATACTTTTTTCATATCAACAAACCTGCATTCTTGCTCGTATTTCCAGTTATCATATTTAGCAAAATATGATTCAACAAAAACATATTCTTGTAAGGCATAAGAGTGACGTGGTTTTTTTAAAACTGCGGCTCTTTGAAGGATAGGTTGAAGGTGCTCACTTGGTGCATTTCTATATGTAACATCCCAAATTGGGTTACCTATAAAGTGCTCTTGCAACTTATCTAAATCAAACTCTAATACGAATCCTGTATGATTATTTGCATAATGTGCCCACATAGGAGAAACAATCGGAGATTTAGAAAAACATGTCGTTGGGCTTTGGGGAATACCAGAAATAATATCATTATAAAAAGCAAGTTGATCAGCTGGAGTGTTCAAATCCATGCCAAGGAAAAGCTCATAAGGATCATTGTAATCCTGAGGTAAAGAACATTTTACACCGCAAAATCCTTTTTTTTGGAAAACTAGTTCAATTACATTATTTGAAAAGTATTTATATATTTTTGACATTTGAATCGATCATCCATATACGAAAAACAAACGCCCGCCTAAGGGCTGACAACTCTCATCCAAACTCAAACTGTAGTGGCAAAGCCAAATTGGTCATCAATACATAATTACTTTGTTCCATTACTAAATTTTGGTCAATAGTTAGTTGCCAAATACAGTAGTGAGTTAGGCGGTTGACACGTTTTGGGGCAATAGCTTTTTAGCTAAACGAGCAGCGAGAGGGTTAGTTAAGATTGGCATTGTTGCACCAGTGACCGTTGGCGACATCGATGTCGCCGTCGAGCCCTCAGGGATGCTTCTTTTAAAAAAAAATAGGCGGCGAGTCACTGGGGAAACAGTGGCAATTCATGCAGCACAACTGACGACAAAGTTATCTTGCTTTGGGGCAAATATGTGTAACTGGCAATATTACGAACTGTCTCTAGGGGGAAACTAACTCGACAATATATTGCTTCCCCTGCTTTTCCCTATCCCGAGTTCTGGTTAATCAACAACGCCATGCTAATCGATCATGAATATGGCTCATGTTGTATGTGAAATAAAACCGTTTTTGTTCATGTGCCGAACCACGTATAAATGATTCCAAGCGAAATATTAGACAAGCTTGAAGTTGCACCCTAGCTAAGCCATCAGGACTAAAGTCATCGGCACTTAAGTTAAAAGTAAGTCGCCCCTAAACGACTGTGAGACAACTGAGTAAGAACCTCAGGACAGAAACTCAGACAGAACACGAATAATGTCTATCAGAGTCGGGTCTAGAAGCTAGAAGCGCAGGGCATAAACTCAGGTTTGAAATCAGACAATGGGATACTGGATCACTATGGATAAGCATTTTACATTTACGATTAACAGCATTTGTCTTGATGAAAATTATCATCCCTCAGACAAGACGCGTATTACGACCAACTTTGCTAATTTGGCCAGAGGCAGTCATCGCCAAGCGAACTTACGCAACGCGTTAAAGATGATTGATAACAGTTTTAATGCCTTAGCTCATTGGGATAATCCTAAAGGCGATCGTTATAGCGTCGAGCTGGAAATCATCTCCGTTAATCTGGATATTGACGACAGTGGTCAAACTTTCCCATCGATTGAAATTTTGAAAACCAATATTGTTGATCATAAAACCAATAAACGTATTGAAGGCATTGTAGGTAATAACTTTTCATCTTACGTACGCGATTATGACTTTAGCGTATTACTGGCAGAACATAATAAGGGCCAAGCCAAATTTAGTATTCCAGATGATTTTGGTGGTCTACATGGCAAGCTATTTCAGTCTTTTGTTAATTCTGATGCTTACAAACAGAATTTTAATAAGCCACCGGTTATCTGTCTCAGTGTTTCGGATAATAAAACCTACCATAGAATTGAGAATCAGCATCCCGTATTAGGGGTTGAATATCAGCCAAATGAATCGTCTTTAACTGAGCAATATTTCAAAAAAATGGGCTTACAGGTGCGCTATTTTATGCCGCCAAATAGCGTGGCGCCGTTAGCTTTTTATTTCTTTGGTGATTTACTCAATGATTACACTCACCTTGAGTTGATAAGCACCATCAGCACTATGGGAACTTTTCAAAAAATCTATCGCCCTGAGATTTATAACGCCAATGCTGTTGCAGGGAAATGCTATCAACCCAATTTGAAAAACTTGGATCATTCATTAACTCAAATTGTTTATGATCGAGCAGAACGTAGCCAATTGGCTAATGAGCAAGGCAAATTTGCAGCGGAGTACTTTATCAAACCCTACCAAACGTTTTTTGAACAATGGTCTGCTAATTACCTTTAGTCGCTCTGCACTTAATCGTCACGCTCAATAATTAACCCAATACGGCATCATTATCATGAAAACACGACTTAATAAAACATCGCTTAACCAAACCCTGTTACCGACTTCAACCGCAGGCAGTTTGCCTAAACCTGTGTGGCTGGCAGAGCCTCAAACACTTTGGTCTCCTTGGAAATTACAAGGTGAGGAATTAATTGCAGGTAAACACGATGCACTGCGTTTGTCATTACAGGATCAACTACACGCAGGGATTGATATTGTCAGTGATGGCGAGCAAACGCGGCAGCATTTTGTCACTACCTTTATTGAGCACCTCAACGGCGTTGATTTTTCAAAACGTAAAACCGTGAAAATTCGCGATCGTTATGATGCGAGTGTACCCACGGTTGTCGGCCCAGTGAGTCGCCAAAAGTCCGTGTTTGTTGAAGATGCCAAATTTTTACGCAAGCAAACTACGCAACCAATTAAATGGGCGCTGCCTGGCCCAATGACCATGATAGATACGCTTTATGATGACCATTATAAAAGTCGCGAAAAGCTTGCGTGGGAATTTGCCAAAATTCTAAATGAGGAAGCCAAAGAATTAGAAGCGGCGGGTGTTGATATTATCCAATTTGATGAGCCTGCCTTTAATGTGTTTTTTGATGAGGTAAACGAGTGGGGGATTGCCTGTTTAGAGCGAGCCATTGAAGGGCTTAAATGCGAAACTGCGGTGCATATTTGTTATGGTTATGGCATCAAAGCCAATACTGATTGGAAAAAAACCTTAGGGTCAGAGTGGCGCCAATATGAAGAAGCATTTCCTAAACTGCAAAAGTCTAATATCGATATCATCTCGCTAGAATGTCACAACTCCCATGTGCCAATGGAGCTACTTGAACTCATTCGCGGTAAAAAAGTCATGGTCGGCGCGATTGATGTTGCCACCGACACGATTGAAACCGCAGAGGAAGTGGCTGACACCCTACGAAAAGCCCTTAAATTTGTCGATGCTGACAAGCTTTATCCTTGTACTAACTGCGGTATGACGCCTTTATCTCATCAAGTCGCAAGAGGCAAACTCAACGCCTTAAGTGCAGGCGCAGAGATCGTCAGAAAAGAACTCTTGGCATTAAGATAAGACGCGATAAGTGCTGCTGTCTTTTTTACAGCAGTATGTTTTATAGCGGCATAAGTCTAGCTTTGTTGAAAAGGTATCGACGTCGGTATTAAAAAAAACGGGATTGGCATCTTGATGCCAATCCCGTTTTTATTTCTAAGCTCATGCATTTAGTGCTTACATTTAGTGCTTACATTTAGTGCTTACATTTAATGCTTACAGTTAGTGCTTAGGTTTATGTATTGTCTTGGCGCTTATTCACCAAGCTTTGGCGTGCGTGGCGGGATCATGCGCCTTTCACCTGTCGACTCAAATGCACCTGCAAATTTAAGCAGGTTATTATCGTCATAGGCACGGCCCGCGAAGGTTAACCCCACTGGCATACCAATATCGGCCATCACGCCCATAGGCACAGTCACAGTCGGTACCCCTAAGTGACGAATCGCGAGGTTACCGTTAGCGACCCAAACTCCGTTGCTCCAAGCTATATCGGCAGAAGCCGGATTCACATGGGCATCGGCTGGGCCGACATCTGCCACGGTTGGGAACAGCACTGCATCCAGCTTTAGCCCGTCCATCCAGTCTTCGAGATCTAGCTTACGCGTCTTCTCTAAGCCACGCAGACCATCGGGAATACTGTCGATCTGGTCATAGGATTTAAGACCACGCTTAGCCATGTTGACGTACTCTTCCATGCCTGCCGCTAAGTCACCTTCACGGTTTGGCAAGGTGCCTAAGTCGTGGGGGAAAATCAAATGCCCAACAACATCAGCAAGTTTGTTGAGTTTAGGGTCATTGTTAGCACGCAGGAATTCATCGAATGCCCAACCCGAGAGTTCCCATAATTCATCATTGAGGAACTGAGGCGTGACTATGCCACGGTTAAACACGGTCGGCGCGCCAGGGCGGTCGCCTTCACAATTGGAAACCAGCGGAAAATCGACTTCAATCACTTCGGCGCCGGCAGCTTCTAAGGCTTTACGAGCCGCTTCCCACAAATCGATAACCGATTGGCGAGTGTGGATACGTTGGCCCGTTGGGCCACCGATACCTGGGTTTTCGCTGGTTCCCGCCAATTCATCCTTATTGATGTACATGCGCGGCACACCAAAACGCTTACCTTTAAGTGTGTCTGCTTGAGCGGCAAGCTCCAGATAAGATGCTGGACGGACAGTTGATGCTTTAGGGATTTGAACCCAAGGTTGTAGACGCCAGAGGTCGCCACGGGTAATTGGGTCATCGGCCACAATGACATCCAACACTTCGAGCATGTCTGCCATAGTGCGAGTGTAAGGCACGACGACATCCATGGTCGGCGTTAACGGCCAGTTACCGCGCACGGAAATCACGCCCCGTGACGGCGTATAGGCACACAAACCGTTGTTCGATGCCGGACCACGGCCACTCGACCAAGTCTCTTCGGCAAGGCCAAATGATGAGTAGCTCGCCGCTGTGCCCGTGCCAGCGCCATTGGAAGAGCCCGAAGCGAATGGTGCAGTAAGATACTCAGCATTGTATGGGCTTTCAGCGCGGCCATAGTGACCACGCTGCATACCTCCATTGGCCATAGGTGGCATATTGGTTTTGCCTAAGCATATGGCACCCGCGGCGCGTAGGCGCTCAACGGCGAAGGCATCGTACTGGGCCACTAAATCCTTAAAGGCTGGGCTGCCAGACGCCGCCGTCAGTCCCTTCACCAAATAGCTATCCTTGGCGGTATAAGGAATACCCTCAAGTGGGCTCAGTGTTTCACCACGGGCGCGGCGAGCATCTGACGCCTCAGCTTCTTTGAGCGCATCGGGATTGTGGACCACTAACGCATTAAGCTTGGTCTGCGTAGCTGGGCCGTCATACGCCTCAACCCGTGCGAGATAAGACTTCACCAACTCCACTGCTGTGGTGCGGCCGGATTCGAGTGCTGCACGCAGCTCGGCAATAGAAACTTCAGTGACTTCAAACATCTTACGCCCTCCCGCAGAAAGCCAATTGTGTTGCAACAACAGTGACATCAATGGTCATAGTGTTCTCCTTAGGTTGACTTACTTTCCAGAGGGGATCTGTTGGGTAATACAATGGATATTGCCACCACCTAATAGGATTTCGCGGGCAGGCACACCGATAATCTCATACTCGGGGAAAATTTCCTGCAGCTTTTGGGCGGCGATATCGTCGGTTGCAGGGTCAAGCAGTGGGAATACGATACGCTTATTGGTGATTAAAAAGTTCACATAAGAACCCGCTAAACGCTCACCTGCCGTGCGTGGCACGCCAGTGCCTTCGGTCACGCCCAGTGATTCTTCTTCGGTGCAATACAGCGGACCCGGTTGTGGCAATAGATGGATTTTTAACTTACGGCCTTGTGCATCAACGGTATTTTGCAGTACATCTAGCGCAGCTTTTGAGCGCGGATACTGGGGATCGGTTTCATCATCAGTCCAGTGCAAAATCACTTCGCCTGGGCGCGCAAAACAGCACATGTTGTCGATATGACCATCGGTCTCATCCATATACACACCATCTTGCAACCAGATAAACTGCTTAACATTCAAATAGTCACGCAGTAAGTCTTCAATCTGTTCTTTCGTCAGATCTGGGTTGCGGTTGGCGTTGAGTAAACATTCGGCACTCGTCATACAGGTGCCTTCACCGTCAACATGGATAGAACCCCCTTCGAGGATCAGCGGCGCGCTGTAACGGGCAAATCCATGTTGCTTAAGCATTTGCTGTGCAACTTGTTCGTCTTTATCCCATGGGAAGTACAAACCACCGTTATGGCCGCCCCAAGCGTTAAAGCCCCAGTCAACGCCACGGCATTCGCCATTATCATTCACGACTACGGTTGGCCCAGTGTCACGCGCCCAGCAATCGTTACTGTCCATTTCAACCAAAGTGACGTGCGACGGCATCACTTTTTGAGCTTCAGCTAAAAAGGCTTTAGGTACACCCATATACACGGGCGTCGCTCCACCAATGGCATCGGCCACTTTAGCAAAGGTCGCTTGAGCATAAGCCCCAGCAGAGCGCCAGTTGTCAGGACGATGTGGCCAAATCATCCACACCGCTTGCTGCGCTGCCCATTCGGCGGGCATGTGGAAACCATCTTGAGATGGCTTAGTCGTTAACGGCGTGGCATCCACATTCGCGTTTGTCATGAATTTTGTCTCCAGTAATGCTCAAATCTATAAGGGTGTACGCCCCATTTTGGGCGACAGAATAGAAATACACCTAACATAATCAAATAAATCGAATGACCGTATTCATCACGCTGCGCTCATCACGAGCATTTATTACATGCATTCATCACATTTATAGTTAGGCCGAAATTGTTAGGTCTTCACTCAGTGAGTTTTAGCTTCATTGAAATATTGCTGCGTATCTTATCATTTAAGATGGCTTGCGCTAAATACTTGTATGCAGGACATAGATGAGAATTTGTAGGGTCGTTAAGTCGTCAGTTTATTGCTCATGGGGTGAATATCATCACTACATGGCGCGAATGCACTTGTAGTTAAAATAAGATCTATTAAATAAGAACCCTAAGCTCTGATCTCAGCATCAAAATAGCGCTTTTATGTTACCTCGCTTATCATCGCGTTATTATAGCCTTTCATTAACTAGCACTGCTGAGGCGTATTCTTTTTGTTCATCCTCAGCACTAGCCCGTTTAAGTATTCATCTTTTAAGGATATCAGCATGACTTCCCACACAGAGCCATTAACTTCATTTTCGACCTCGGGACTTTCTGTAACGGGCCTTTCAGCTACAGATGTTGAGCCGCTGCTTAAAATTATGGAAAAACTGCGCGACCCACAAACAGGTTGCCCCTGGGATAAAGCACAAACCTTTCAAACCATAGTGCCTTTTACCTTAGAAGAAGCCTATGAGGTCGCCGATACTATAGAGCGCTTAGCCTGGGATGAGTTACCCGATGAACTTGGGGATTTATTATTTCAAATCGTATTTTATTGTCAGCTTGGTAAAGAGCAGGGGTTGTTTGATTTTGCCACTGTGATTGAGAAAATCAGCGACAAGTTGACGCGCCGTCATCCCCATGTGTTTGGCGAGCAAAATCCGCAAATAGGCGATAGCGCCCAAGCGATGAAAGCCAATTGGGAGGCGATTAAAGCGACTGAACGCGAACAAAAGGCCCAGCAAGTGGCGGGTGAAACCCAAGCTGATGCTGTGGTTTCTGCGTTAGACAATATTCCGCGTACCCAACCTGCGCTGTCACGCTCAATCAAAATTCAGCAGAGGGTGGCGCGAGTCGGTTTCGATTGGGCCGAACTTGAGCCCGTGGTCGCTAAAATCCACGAAGAAATCGATGAAGTTTTGCATGAAGTGAATCAAACTGAGCAAGACCAAGCGAAAGTGCAGTCCGAAATGGGCGACTTGCTATTTGCCGTGGTGAATCTAGCTCGTCATCTTAAGGTCGACCCAGAGCAAGCGTTGCGCCAAGCTAACCTTAAATTTGAACGCCGTTTTCGCGGCGTAGAACAGTTGGCGAGTGAGAGCGGTAAAAGCATGCAAGAGCACACATTAATGGAGCTCGATGCCTATTGGGACCAAGTAAAAGCGACGGAGACGAGATAAACGGCAAATTATCCCGATTGGTGTTTGTCGAATCGCGCCGCCTTTGGTATACTACTGCCCCGTCCTAGTGCTTTCTTACAAGCACGTATTTTCAAACTCATTTTCTCAGGTTCAGCATGACTACAAGGTATATCTTCGTTACTGGTGGCGTTGTTTCATCACTAGGTAAAGGCATTGCAGCAGCATCATTAGCTGCAATTTTAGAGGCCCGCGGTCTCAATGTAACCATCATGAAACTGGACCCTTACATTAACGTTGATCCGGGTACCATGAGCCCAACCCAACATGGCGAAGTATTTGTTACTGAAGACGGTGCAGAAACAGATCTCGACTTGGGTCACTACGAGCGCTTCATCCGTACTAAGATGAATCGTCGTAACAACTTCACTACCGGTCGTATTTACGAAGAAGTATTACGTAAAGAACGTCGTGGCGATTATTTGGGCGCAACCATTCAGGTTATCCCACACATCACTAATGCGATTAAAGAAAAAGTATTAGCAGGTGGCGAAGGCCATGATGTGGCTATCGTCGAAATCGGCGGTACTGTGGGTGATATCGAATCCTTGCCGTTCCTAGAGTCTATCCGTCAGCTCGGCGTTGAGCTGGGTCGTGATCGTACTCTGTTCATGCATTTAACCTTAGTGCCTTTCTTAGGTGCTGCAGGCGAAGTGAAAACTAAGCCAACTCAACACTCAGTGAAAGAGCTGCGTTCTATCGGTATTGCACCAGATGTGCTGGTTTGCCGTGGTGACCGTGCGATTCCTGCTAATGAAAAAGCCAAAATCTCGCTGTTCTGTAACGTCGAAGAGCGTGCGGTTATTTCATTAAAAGATGTTGATAGTATTTATAAAATCCCAGCTTTGTTACGTTCGCAAGGTTTGGATGACTTAGTGGTTAAGCGTTTCGGTTTAGAATGCCGTGAAGCGGATCTGTCTGAGTGGGAAAATGTGATTTATCAAGAAGCTAATCCAAACGGCGAAGTCGTTATTGGTATGGTGGGTAAATACATTGAACTGCCAGATGCATATAAGTCAGTTAACGAAGCATTAAAACACGCTGGCCTTAAAAACCGCGTATCTGTGACCATCAAGTACATTGATTCACAAACCGTAGAAGCCAAAGGCGAAGAAGTCTTACAGGGCTTAGACGGTATCTTAGTACCAGGCGGTTTTGGCGAGCGTGGTGTTGAAGGTAAGATACTGGCGGCAAAATTTGCCCGTGAAAACAATCTACCGTATTTCGGTATTTGTTTAGGTATGCAAGTTGCCCTGATTGAATTTGCGCGTAATGTTGCTGGCATGGCTGATGCACATTCAACTGAATTCAATAAAGAAACACCATTCCCAGTCGTGGGTTTGATCACTGAATGGATTGACGAAGAAGGTAACGTCGAGCAGCGCCATGAAGCGTCTGACTTAGGTGGCACTATGCGTTTAGGCGCTCAATTGTGTCATTTACTCGATGGTTCTAAAGCGGCTCAAGCCTACAAAGGCAACAGCTGTGTAGAACGTCACCGTCACCGTTATGAAGTGAACAACAAATACAGAGAGCGTTTAGAACAAGCTGGCATGATCTTCAGCGGTTTGTCTTCTGATCGTAAGCTGGTGGAAATGATCGAATTAAAAGATCACCCATGGTTTGTTGCAGGTCAATTCCATCCTGAGTTCACCTCAACTCCGCGCGATGGTCACCCATTGTTCGAAGGGTTTATTGCTGCGGCAAGTGCGCATCAAAAACGTGATCTGAAGTAAGAATATTTGAGGCCGGACCCGCGACAGTGGGGCCGGCCTTTTGCTACACTCGTCGCTACTTGAAACATAAGAATTTAATACCTCTGGGTATAAACAGCATGCGTATCAGTTGCATCTGTATGGACGCAAACCGTAAATGGAATTTTGTTATTTTCTGCGGTATGTGACTTCCATTTATTCCCATAGGTATTGGTTTTTTCTTTTATCTTTAAACTTAAATCGAGGGTGTTATGGCTAAGATTATTAACGTGATTGGTCGCGAGATTATGGATTCTCGTGGTAACCCAACTGTTGAAGCCGAAGTGCATTTAGAAGGTGGTTTTGTGGGTATGGCTGCGGCGCCTTCTGGCGCATCTACCGGTAGCCGCGAAGCGTTAGAATTACGTGATGGCGATAAAAGCCGTTATTTAGGCAAAGGCGTATTAACGGCTGTTGCCAATGTAAACGATTTAATCCGCACTGCGTTATTAGGCAAAGATGCCACTGCACAAGCTGAGCTTGATCAAATCATGATCGACTTAGACGGCACAGAAAACAAAGACAAGTTAGGCGCAAACGCGATTCTGGCTGTGTCTTTAGCGGCTGCCAAAGCGGCTGCAGCATTTAAAGGTATTCCTTTATACGCGCACATCGCTGAATTGAACGGCACGCCAGGCCAATATTCTATGCCTGTGCCTATGATGAACATCTTAAACGGTGGCGAGCACGCGGATAACAACGTTGATATCCAAGAATTCATGGTGCAACCAGTTGGCGCGAAAACCTTCCGTGAAGCACTGCGCATGGGCGCTGAAATCTTCCATACGCTGAAAAAAGTATTGCACGACAAAGGTCTAAGCACTTCTGTGGGTGATGAAGGTGGTTTTGCACCTAACTTAGCCTCAAACGCTGATGCGTTAGCCATTATCAAAGAAGCGGTTGAACTGGCTGGCTACAAGTTAGGTACGGATGTAACCTTAGCGCTAGATTGCGCCGCATCTGAATTCTATAAAGACGGTAAATACGATTTAGCGGGCGAAGGCAAAGTATTCGACTCGAACGGTTTCTCTGATTTCTTAAAATCATTGGCTGACCAATATCCAATCGTGTCTATCGAAGACGGCTTAGACGAATCAGATTGGGATGGTTGGGCTTACCAAACTCAAATCATGGGCGACAAGATCCAATTAGTGGGCGACGATTTATTCGTTACTAACACTAAAATCTTAACCCGTGGTATCGAAAACGGTATTGCTAACTCAATCCTTATCAAATTCAACCAAATCGGTTCATTGACTGAGACTTTAGCGGCCATTCGCATGGCGAAAGAAGCGGGTTATACAGCAGTGATTTCACACCGTAGTGGTGAAACTGAAGATTCAACCATTGCTGACTTAGCCGTAGGTACTGCTGCTGGCCAAATCAAAACCGGTTCACTGTGTCGTTCTGACCGTGTTGCTAAGTACAACCAATTGCTGCGCATCGAAGAGCAATTAGGTGAAAAAGCGCCATACCGTGGTTTGAAAGAGATCAAAGGTCAGGCGTAATTTAAACTTTGATGTAAAAAGGCCACCACTTGGTGGCCTTTTTTGTTGTACTATCTGCTGTATATTTTTTTAATCCAAGATACTGACGCTAATTCCTCCATGAAATTTTTTGTCATTGCACTCATAGTGCTACTCGGTTTACTGCAATTTCGTCTTTGGTCGGGAGATAATAGTCTTCCTGAATATTTCGTCCTGCAAAAACAAATTGCCGCGCAGCAAGAAGGTAACGCCAAACTTAATGAGCGTAACCAAGTGCTGAAGGAAGAAATCATCGATTTGAAAAGTGGTACCGAAGCCATAGAAGAACGTGCGCGTAACGAACTTGGCATGGTCAAAGAAGGTGAAACCTTCTATCGCGTCGTGGGTGGTGATCGCTCAGTATCGAGTCCATCCCAGTAATATGGAGTTAGGATGTCAGAGCTAGGACATTTAGATCTTGGATTAAGCGAGCAATCCAATCCAGGCAGTCAATCTGAGCCGGTAATGCAAACTGAATTGCAGCGCCAAGCTGAGCCTATCACTCAAGCTGTGGTGGCTATCGTTCCCGCTGCGGGCATTGGTAGCCGCATGGGCGCCGACAGACCTAAACAATATCTAGAAGTGTGCGGCCAGAGTATTCTCGGCCATACTTTAGATAAGCTGTTGTCTCACCCGCACATTTCCCACGTCATCGTCGCCTTACATCCGAATGATAATATCTTCAATACCCTGCCACAGGCCGTGCATCCCAAATTGACCACAGTATTAGGCGGCGGTGAGCGCGCAGATTCTGTGTTGGCGGCGCTGCAAATTGCGCCCGAGCAGAGTTGGGCCTTAGTGCATGATGCGGCAAGACCTTGTTTAACCGCGACGGATATCGACAAGTTACTCGCATCCAGAGTGCAATTTCCCCAAGGCGCGATTTTGGCCATGCCAGTGCGCGATACCATGAAGCGCGCCAATAAACAGGGCGAAATCAGTGCCACTGTCTGCCGCGATAATTTATGGCATGCACTGACGCCGCAGTTATTTCAGGCAGCGCAGCTAAAAGATTACCTCAATGCCGCTCTGGCGGCAGGCGCGGTCGTGACAGATGAGGCTTCGGCGATGGAATGGGCGGGCATTTCACCCGGACTCGTTTCGGGCCGTGCTGACAATATAAAAGTGACGCATCCCGATGATTTGGGATTGGCCGAATTGTTTTTAATGCGTGCCGCAAAATAGTCATAATCCAAATAAAACAATACGTTAGGAATATTAAATGAAAATCCGTATCGGCCATGGTTTCGATGTGCATAAATTTGGTGCTGCACGACCCCTCATTCTTTGCGGCGTCGAAGTGCCCTATGAAACTGGCCTAGTCGCTCATTCAGATGGTGATGTGGTACTGCATGCGATTTCCGATGCGATTCTCGGCGCAATGGCGCTGGGTGACATAGGTAAACATTTCCCCGACACAGATGCCGCCTATAAAGGTGCTGATAGCCGCGTATTGCTGCGTCATTGCTATGCTTTAGCGAGGGCGAAAGGCTTTGTGCTGGGTAATCTTGACGTCACTATCATAGCGCAAGCCCCTAAAATGGCGCCGCACATTGAGGCAATGCGCCAAATATTGGCCGCAGATTTAACCTCGGAACTTGACGACATTAACGTCAAAGCGACCACGACTGAACAGCTAGGATTTACCGGGCGTAAAGAAGGTATTGCGGTAGAAGCCGTGGTATTGATGACCCGTAAACACGATTAACTTAAGAGTAAAAAAGTCCCATGAGCGAATTACATTATCTGTATGGCAAGCCTTTAGGTACAGCAGATTTAAGAACCCAAAATAGCGATTTTATCGTGAAAGAGATTTTACCTTTTAGCCCAACGGGTGAAGGTGAACATCACATGCTGCATGTACGCAAAGAAGGGCTAAATACAGTACAAGTCGCTGAAATGATCGCTAAGTTCGCTAAGGTGCATCCAAAGGAAGTGACCTACGCTGGGCAAAAAGATAAAAATGCCATCACAGAACAATGGTTCGGTGTGCGTATTCCGGGTAAAGAAACGCCGCTTTGGAAAGATCTCAATAGCGAGCGTTTGACTATATTGTCGAGCAGCCGTCACAGCAAAAAACTGCGAATTGGTGCTTTAGTCGGTAACCGTTTTATTCTTACCCTGAGAAATGTCACCCAAGTCGAAGACATTATCAGCCGTATCGAAAAGGTCGCTCAAGTGGGCGTACCCAATTACTTTGGTGAGCAACGCTTTGGTCACGATGGTAAAAACTTAGTTTTTGGTCGCCAAATGATGGCGGGTAAAAAAGTCAAAGATAGAAATAAGCGCAGCATGTATTTGTCTGCGGTGCGCTCAAATCTGTTTAACACAGTAGTGTCGTACCGTTTAGCCAACCATGGCACTAAGCCGCTAGCGGGTGATTGTGTGATGTTGGCGGGCAGCAAAAGCTTCTTCGTTACGCCTGAATGGGATCTCATCGTATTGAAACGTCTGATTGAAAAAGACATTCAACTATCAGCACCATTATGGGGCCGCGGCATGATGCTGCCTCAAGGCGAAGCTGCTGCGGTGGAAACCTTGGCCATGAGTGAGTTGGCTGACGATTGCTATGGCCTTGAACATGCGGGATTAGAGCAAGAGCGTCGTCCGTTACTGCTTGAGCCCCAAGCCCTTAAATACGAACAAACCGCCGATGGTCTCGTGCTGGAGTTTGTGTTGCCTGCGGGCAGTTTTGCCACCTCCTTGTTGAGAGAGTTAGTCAATTATCAAGATGTTAAAGAGCAGCAATGGCAAGCGACACTGGTGCAGGAGCCTGCACCCGAGGCAACGAATGCCAACGTAGCGGCTGATACAATTGAAACTAAGACTGAAGCTGCGCCTAACACTGAAGCAGAGTCATGATCCGCATCTTAGTGAGCAACGATGACGGGGTTAATGCTCCTGGGATCAAAGCCTTAACTGAGGCCTTGACCGAAATTGCGACTGTGCTGACAGTGGGGCCAGATCGTAATTGTTCTGGTGCGAGCAATTCATTAACCTTGACTAATCCATTAAGAATTAATAGGTTAGATAACGGTTACATTTCTGTTCACGGTACACCGACTGATTGTGTGCATTTGGCTATCCGAGAATTGTACGATGGCGAACCCGATATGGTGGTGTCTGGTATCAATGCGGGCGCGAACATGGGCGATGATACCTTGTATTCGGGGACTGTCGCCGCCGCGATGGAAGGGCGCTTTTTAGGTTTTCCTGCAGTAGCGATTTCGCTCAATGGCCGAAAATTCGAACATTATCAATCGGCAGCGGTTTATGCTCGGCGGATAGTTCAAGGCTTGTTGGCCCAGCCTTTGGCAAAGGATCAGATTTTAAATGTGAATGTGCCAGACTTGCCGCTTGATCAAATTAAAGGCATTAAAGTGACTCGCCTTGGCGCTCGTCATAAGGCTGAAGGCATAGTACGAACGCAAGATCCCGCTGGACGTGAGATCTTCTGGCTCGGCCCACCAGGACAAGAGCAGGACGCCACTGAGGGCACTGATTTTCATGCTATCGCCAATGGCTATGTGTCAATTACGCCTTTGACGGTTGATTTAACTGCCTACGGACAACTAACGGCATTGCAAAATTGGGTAGATAAAATATGACTCGAGTTGCCTTAACATCGGCGGTGAACTTAGCTAAAAAGCTTCATGATGCGGGGATCCGCAATCAAGCCGTGTTAAAGGCGATATCGCATACGCCGCGGGAAATGTTTCTCGATAATGCGCTAGCCCATAAAGCCTATGAAAATACCGCTTTACCGATTGGCCAAGGGCAAACCATCTCGCAGCCTTATATCGTCGCCCGTATGACCGAACTCTTACTGCATAAGATGCCCCAGCGGGTATTAGAAGTGGGCACGGGATCGGGTTATCAGGCGGCAATTTTGGCGCAATTAGTGCCGCAGCTTTGTACTATCGAGCGAATAAAAGGCTTACAAATTCAAGCGAGACAGCGCTTAAAACGATTAGATTTGCATAATGTGTCGTTTAAATACGGTGATGGCTGGTTAGGTTGGGCGAATCGTAGCCCGTTCGATGCCATTATGGTGACCGCTGCCGCTTCGACTATACCTGAGGCCTTACTGTCTCAATTAGCCGAGGGCGGAGTGTTAGTTCTGCCAGTCGGCGAAGATACCCAGCAATTGATGCGAATCACTCGTACTGCAGACCGCTTCAGTTCGGAAACAATTGAAACGGTTAAATTTGTCCCTTTGATTAATGGAGAGTTAGCTTAACCTTGTGTTGTGCTACTGTCTCCACTGAACAGCTTGTCTTGCAACGAGGGCATTGTTTTCTCATCATAAACAGTAATACAGCCTCACCAAGGAGTTTTTATTGTTGAATGCGGGTTTAGTCTTAAACCTCTGCTTTATATTTCTGCTTGCAGGCTGTAGCTTTCAGGCCAGCCGACCCGCGCCCGTCGAAAATATTTCCCATAGCTACTCTAAAAATAACAAAGGCCACATTAAATCGAATTCATATAAAGTTAAGAAAGGCGACACGCTTTACTCTATTTCTTGGGGAGCAGGAAAGGATTTTTCTGAAATAGCTAAACTTAATCAATTAGATAACCCTTATACAATTTACCCCGGACAGATTTTATATTTAACGAATGCTAAGTCGAGTAGTCAGTCAAAATCTACAACTTTAGATGGAAGGAAAACGAGCTCCTCGGGTAATAATTCTAGTAAAAATGATAAAAAACAAACAGATAATCAAGTTTCTCAAACCGGCGCTAAGTCAAGTAATGATCTGAAAAAAACACTTGATCAGAAAGCTAAGCCCGCGTACCTTGTAACAAGTTCCCAACAAAATGTTAACTCGATCATGGTTCCACCGACTTCGACACTACCAACCAGTGTGAGTCAGTGGGAGTGGCCAGTAAGAGGGAAGTTAATCGGGACTTACTCTGCCAATGAGCAGGGAAATAAAGGCATTAAGATCGCGGGGAATCGGGGAGATATCATCAAAGCTGCTGCAGATGGGCGGGTGGTATACGCAGGAAGTGCTCTTAGGGGTTACGGTAATTTAGTGATTATTAAACATAGTGACGATTACCTTAGTGCTTATGCTCATACGGACAAGATCTTAGTCAAAGAAAAGCAACATGTCCTCGCAGGGCAGACAGTTGCAAAAATGGGCAGTACAGGTGCCAATCGGGTAATGTTACATTTTGAAATTCGTTACCATGGACAGTCTGTAAACCCACTTACTTATTTACCCAAACAATGATTGCTTGGGGCCTTGTTGGCAAATGGAGGATAGGAAATTGCACTAATTCAGTAGTTTAATCAGGTTTGGGAGATTTAATCATGAGCCGCATAAAAAGCACTGCCGCAGAAGCACTAGTAGATTTATCCGTAGACACTGTTGACTTCGATCTTGAAAAAGAAGAAGTTGCATCCGATTTAGTTCAAGAGCTAGGAATAGAACAACAGGTTCAAGATGACCTACAAAAAAATCTTGATGCCACTCAACTTTACCTTGGTGAGATTGGTTTTTCCCCACTGCTTAGCGCAGAAGAAGAAGTTTACTTTTCCCGTAAAGCCTTAAAAGGCTGTGCAAAATCCCGTAATCGCATGATCGAAAGTAATTTACGTCTGGTCGTAAAGATTGCCCGTCGTTACAACAATCGCGGCTTAGCACTGCTTGATCTTATCGAAGAAGGCAACTTAGGCTTAATTCGTGCCGTTGAAAAGTTTGACCCAGAAAGAGGTTTCCGTTTTTCAACCTACGCGACTTGGTGGATCAGACAGACCATTGAGCGCGCCATTATGAATCAGACTCGTACAATTCGATTACCTATTCATGTTGTTAAAGAACTCAATGTTTACTTGCGCACCGCTCGCGAGTTAGCACAAAAACTCGATCACGAACCAACGGCTGAAGAAATTGCCGAAAAACTACAAGTGTCGAGTGCTGATGTCAGCCGTATGCTTAAGCTGAATGAGAAAATCACCTCTGTCGATACGCCTTTGGGGGGCGATAATGACAAGGCGCTGCTGGATATTTTAGCCGATGACGATAACGTTGGCCCTGACTATAAAGTGCAAGATGAAGATATTTCTAATTCAGTGGTCAAATGGCTCAATGAGTTAAACACTAAACAAAGAGAAGTGTTAGCCCGCCGTTTTGGTCTGTTAGGTTATGAACCTTCTACACTCGAAGATGTGGGTGCTGAGATTGGTTTGACTCGTGAACGTGTACGTCAAATCCAAGTGGAAGCATTGAAACGTTTACGTGACTTATTAGGATCTCAAGGTTTATCTGTTGAAGCATTGTTTAGAAACTAATTATTTCGAAACCAATAATCTAGAGGCTAAGATCAGTTGTTCTTTGATCTCTATGCCTAGCTCCTAGCTAAGGTCTAGTGATTTAGTCTAGTGATTTAGTCTAGTGCTTAGGTCTAGTCGATAAAAGTAAAACGCCCACTAAAGAGTGGGCGTTGTTGTTTCTAATCCTTTATTGCTGATCATATCGCTTGGCGAATATCACCCGTTCACAGAGCTTTAGCTCAGACGTTTCAGCTCATAGAGCAAATCAAGTGCCTGCTTTGGCGTTAAGTTATCGGGATTAATGCTACTTAACTTCGTTAACGCTGGATTCTCAACTGGTTCAGGTAACGCGAGTAAGCTTTGAATAGGCGTCCTCGTTCCTTCAGCTTGATGATCGCGACTCTCCAATTGCTGCAACTTATGTTTAGCGGCTTTAATCACTTTGTTTGGTACGCCG
Source organism: Shewanella sp. SR1 (assembly GCF_020447145.1). Taxonomy (NCBI): domain Bacteria; kingdom Pseudomonadati; phylum Pseudomonadota; class Gammaproteobacteria; order Alteromonadales; family Shewanellaceae; genus Shewanella; species Shewanella sp. SR1. Next base: position 116,221 of record NZ_JAJAEF010000013.1, read on the forward strand.
GCAAGCGCCGCAACTTGTAAGCCGTAGCTTTTACTGGCGGCGCCTTCTTGCACTGCATGCATAAAGGCGATGGTATCGTCGTGTTCAATGGCATCGAGGTGCACATTGTAAACACCAGCCATTAATTCAGGTAACTGAGTTAATTCAAAATAATGGGTGGCGAATAGGGTCATAGCGCCGACTTGCTGGGCTAAATACTCTGCCGCCGACCAAGCAAGCGATAAACCATCATAGGTGGATGTGCCGCGGCCGATTTCATCCATTAACACTAAGCTACTGGCGGTGGCGTTGTGCAGAATGTTGGCGGTTTCTGTCATTTCTACCATAAAGGTTGAACGGCCAGAGGCCAGATCGTCGGAGGCGCCAATACGGGTAAAGATGCGATCGATAGGGCCGATCAGTGCGCGATCTGCTGGCACAAAACAGCCAATGTGGGCCATCAGCGTGATCAAGGCGACTTGGCGCATATAGGTCGATTTACCGCCCATGTTAGGTCCGGTGACAATCAACATACGTCTTTGATTATGCAAGGTGACTGGGTTAGCGATAAACGGTGTTTGACTCACACGCTCCACCACGGGATGACGACCAGCCTCTATCTGTACGCCGATATCTTGGCTCAGCTCTGGGCAAGTGTAGCCTAAGGTTTCGGCGCGTTCGGCAAAGTTACTTAACACATCAAGTTCTGCCGCCGCTCGAGCAAAAGCTTGTAATTCATGTAATTTTGGCAGAATAAGATCAAATAATTGTTCCCATAACTGCTTTTCGAGTGCCAGTGCTTTACCTTGGCTCGAGAGCACTTTTTCTTCGTACTCCTTAAGTTCGGGCGTGATATAACGCTCCATATTCTTAAGGGTTTGACGTCGTTGGTAATTGAGTGGCACTTGCGAGGATTGCAAGCGACTCACTTCGATGTAATAGCCGTGTACACGGTTATAGCCGACTTTAAGTGTGTTGATACCTGTACGTTCTTTTTCTCTGGCTTCGAGTTGTACTAAGTAATCGCTCGCACCTTCGCTAAGACCGCGCCATTCATCTAATTCGCTGTTGTAGCCTTCACGGATCACTCCGCCATCGCGGATAAGCATGGGAGGATTATCGACTATCGCGCGCTCAAGCAAGGCTTGTTCAGCGGGGAACTCACCTAAGTGTTGCCGTAATTGAGTCGTGTACGGCGCGCTCAGTGTGCTTAAACTCTGTTGTAATTCAGGTAGTAAGCCCAGCGCTTGACGTAAACGGGCAAAGTCTCTTGGGCGAGCGGTACGCAGCGCGAGTCTTGCCATGATACGTTCAATATCGCCAAGTGCTTTTAACTGTTCATGCAAACCTTCGTGGGCGGCGGTATCGAGTAGTTCAGTCACCGCCTGTTGGCGTGCTTTGATGTGTTTTGGATCTCGCAGCGGCTGATGGATCCAGCGTTGCAACATGCGGCTGCCCATAGGCGTCGCCGTGTTATCCAATATTGCGGCTAAGGTATTATCGCGACCACCGGCAAGGTTTTGAGTGAGTTCTAGATTTCGGCGCGTTGCCGCATCGAGCACTATGCTATCGGTTTGATTAAAGCGGGTAATGGCATTGATATGGGGTAGGGCTGTGCGCTGTGTGTCTTTGACATATTGCATCAAGCAACCCGCAGCCTGCAGTGATAAACGTGCATCTGCGATACCAAAACCATGCAAGTCTTTCGTGCCAAACTGAGCCAGCAGTAACTTGATGCTAGTGTCGTAATCAAATTCCCATTCAGGGCGACGACGTTTACCTTTAAAACCGTTTAGTAGACCTAGTTCGCCAAAGTCTTCACTGTAGAGAATTTCAACGGGATTAGTGCGTTGCAATTCAGCTTCTAATGACTCTCGCGTGTCGAGCTCGGCAATCACAAAACGTCCTGATGAAACATCCAGAGTGGCATAACCAAAACCGATTTTACCTTGATAAACCGCTGCCAATAGATTGTCTTGGCGTTCCTGCAGCAGGGCTTCGTCGGTTAAGGTGCCAGGCGTGACGATACGCACCACTTTACGCTCAACAGGACCTTTAGAGGTTGCTGGGTCGCCAATTTGTTCACATATCGCAACCGATTGACCAATTTGAACTAATTTCGCAAGATAGCCTTCCACAGCATGGTAAGGCAGTCCCGCCATGGGGATAGGATCGCCACCACTTTTACCGCGCGCCGTGAGTGAAATGCCTAACAGCTCAGAAGCACGTTTAGCATCGTCATAAAACAACTCGTAGAAGTCACCCATGCGATAAAACAGTAACATGTCGTGATGTTCTGCTTTCATGGTCAAGTACTGACGCATCATAGGAGTATGTTTTTCTAAATCATCGGTATCAATTACATTCATTAAATCGTTATCGTCCGTTGTGACTGCCGTGGTTATGTGGGATTAAGCGCTATGGAAGCAGAAGACTGCTGTACAATTTTCAGCTAAAAAGACCACGCAAAATTTGCTGCGCCAATCTTAGCAATAATTTACCGAAAATTGAGCCCTTGATGACGGATATTCGTCAAAGGGATGCAATATCGGATTTGATATTCGCTAAAACCTTAGCCATATTAAAAAATCCCATTAGTTAAAAATAATTCAGCCATAGGTCTTGATACTGTATGATTGTACAGTATACTAGTCCGCAGAATTAAGACAAAAAGCGCGGCTTTTTGAATTACCCGTTTGTAAATTGAATATTACTTTTGACAGCTTAAGGCTTGTCTTGATGAGGGAACTGGAATGAAGGTCGATCCAAATAAAGAGAAAGCACTTGCTGCGGTATTGATCCAAATTGAGAAACAATTTGGTAAAGGCTCCATCATGAAGCTGGGTGAAGATCGCTCTATGGATGTTGAGACCATTTCTACCGGTTCTCTATCTCTGGACGTTGCTTTAGGCGCTGGCGGTTTGCCAATGGGTCGTATCGTTGAGATCTATGGTCCTGAATCATCAGGTAAAACGACACTGACTTTAGAAGTGATTGCCGCAGCGCAACGTGAAGGTAAAACCTGTGCCTTTATCGATGCTGAGCATGCACTAGACCCTATCTATGCTAAAAAATTAGGTGTAGATATTGATAACCTGCTGTGTTCACAACCGGATACCGGCGAGCAAGCGCTTGAGATTTGTGATGCATTAACTCGCTCTGGCGCTGTTGACGTTATCGTTGTCGACTCAGTGGCGGCATTAACGCCTAAAGCTGAAATCGAAGGTGAAATTGGTGATTCTCACATGGGCCTAGCGGCACGTATGATGAGCCAAGCCATGCGTAAACTTGCGGGTAACTTAAAGCAATCTAACACCTTACTTATCTTCATCAACCAAATTCGGATGAAGATTGGTGTGATGTTTGGTAACCCAGAAACGACAACCGGTGGTAACGCGCTGAAGTTCTATGCTTCTGTTCGTTTAGACATTCGTCGTACTGGTGCCATTAAAGACGGCGATGAAGTTGTCGGTAACGAAACACGCGTTAAAGTGGTGAAAAACAAGGTTGCAGCACCGTTCAAGCAAGCCGAATTTCAAATCCTTTATGGCCAAGGTATCAACCGTACTGGTGAGTTAGTTGACTTAGGCGTAGCCCATAAGTTGATTGAAAAAGCGGGTGCTTGGTACAGTTATAAAGGCGATAAAATCGGTCAGGGCCGTGCTAATGCGGGTAAATATTTGACTGAAAACCCAGCCATTGCTACTGAAATTGACAAGACATTACGTGAGTTACTTTTGAGCAATCCTAGTGCACTGGCTGCTAAAGATGATGCTAGCACGGAAGATAATGTTGATTTAGAAACAGGCGAAGTATTCTGAGTCAGTCAGCCCGTCAAATTGCGGTCGCGCTGTTAGCGCGCCGCGATTATTCCCGCTTACAAATCCGCGATAAATTGCTCGAAAAAGGCTTCGAACTTAACGATATCGAACCTGTGCTCGATGCATGTGAATCCTCCGGTTTTATCAATGATAATCGCTATGCTGAACTGTTGGTCCGTAGCCACATTAGTCGAGGTCACGGTGCCATCCGCATTCGCCAAGCGATAGCGCAAAAAGGCCTGTCTAAAGATTGCATTGAAGCGGCGATAACCAATAGTGATTGTGACTGGTTTGAGCTAGCAAAAGATAAAGCCACTAAAAAATATGGAATTCCCCGCGTAACAGAAGTGAAGGGCTCTAAAGCCCGGGATCTCATCGCGAAGGAAAAGGCCAAACGAGTGCGGTTTTTAATGGGCCAAGGCTTTAGCTACGATCAAATCACTTATGCGTTAGATTCCGATCCCAATGATCTCGACGACGATTATTAATCGCCTCAACTCATCGATTGCGATGTAATCTTAAGACTGTAAAAGCTCCTTTTAACAAGTCCTCAGAAAATCTCCTCTAAAATGTCATCAAATGGGCTTTGTTGCTTTCGTACCCGACACTTTACCCACTTGCTCAAATACTGTACTTTTTGCACCCAACCCGCAGAGTCTGTCATCGTCCTTTATTATTGCTGTTTGGCCTCTAGCCACTCTTATGTGGGCGATTCACGCTAAAATATTAAATTCCTGATGTGCATATCACCAATCAAGGCTGGTCGTCCTTCCTCAGTCTGCTTATAATGCTGGGCAAATAGAAATACGGCTAGCCTAAGGCGTAGCTGGTAATGCTTACCCAATTCAGGATGATTTCATGTATCAAACTACAGCAGAGCTTAGAAGCGCTTTCCTCGAATTTTTCCGCAGCAATGGTCATCAAGTTGTGGACAGTAGTTCATTAGTGCCAGGCAACGATCCCACACTTTTATTTACCAATGCAGGCATGAACCAGTTCAAGGACGTGTTTCTTGGCATGGACAAACGCAATTATACGCGTGCGACCACTGCTCAACGTTGTGTACGCGCCGGTGGTAAGCATAACGATTTAGATAACGTCGGTTATACAGCACGTCATCACACCTTTTTCGAAATGCTGGGTAACTTCAGTTTTGGTGATTATTTCAAAGAAGAAGCGATTCGCTTTGGCTGGACTTTCTTAACTGAAACTTTAAAGCTGCCGAAAGAACGTCTGTGTGTCACTATTTATCAAACAGATGATGAAGCCTTTGAAATCTGGAATAAAAAGATTGGTGTTGCTGCCGAGAACATTATCCGTATCGGCGACAACAAAGGTGCTGCTTATGCGTCAGATAACTTCTGGCAAATGGGTGATACCGGTCCTTGCGGCCCATGTTCTGAGATTTTCTATGACCATGGCGACCATATTTGGGGCGGCCGTCCTGGCAGTCCTGAAGAAGATGGCGACCGTTTCATCGAAATTTGGAACATAGTGTTCATGCAGTACAACCGTCAAGCATCGGGTGAAATGTTGCCTTTGCCTAAGCCATCGGTTGATACCGGCATGGGGATTGAGCGTATTGCCGCGATTATGCAAGGCGTACATTCTAACTACGAAATCGACATATTCCGTACGTTGATCGCTAAAGCGGCAGAAATCATCGGCGTAAGCGATTTAACCGAGAAGTCACTGCGCGTCATTGCCGACCATATCCGTTCATGTGCATTCCTTATTGCCGATGGTGTTATGCCGTCGAACGAAGGCCGCGGTTATGTGCTGCGCCGCATTATTCGTCGCGCCGTTCGCCATGGTAACAAGTTAGGCGCGACCGAAGCTTTCTTCTATAAGCTGGTTCCGTCTTTGATTGCGGTGATGGGCGATGCGGCCAAAGGGTTAGCTGAGACTCAAGCGATTGTTGAAAAAGCACTGAAAGCGGAAGAAGAGCAATTTGCCCGTACGCTTGAACGTGGTTTAGGCATTTTAGATGCGGCCTTAAACGAGTTAAAAGGTGACACCTTAGACGGTGAAACGGTATTTAAGCTGTATGACACCTATGGCTTCCCAATGGATTTGACCGCTGACGTCTGCCGTGAGCGCAACATCATTGTCGATGAAGCAGGTTTCGAAGTCGCTATGGCTGAACAACGTAGCCGCGCCCAAGCTGCCGGTAACTTTGGTGCAGATTATAACGCGGCACTGAAAATCGATGCTGAAACCGCATTCAGTGGTTATACCGAATTAGCGGGCCAAGCTAAGGTCACCGCGATTTATCAAAACGGTGAATCAGTGACGGCTATCAAAGCGGGTGATGAAGCCGTTGTCGTGCTCGACGTGACACCTTTCTACGCCGAATCAGGCGGTCAAGTGGGCGATAAAGGCCAACTGGTTGCGAGCGGTGTTGAATTTACCGTTAACGACACGCAAAAGTACGGTCAAGCAACGGGCCATCAAGGTGTTTTAGCTACAGGTAACTTGAGTGTTGGCCAAGTTGTTGAAGCAAAAGTCGACAAAAAACTGCGTCACCGTACTCAGTTAAACCATTCTGTTACGCATTTACTGCATGCCGCACTGCGTCAAGTGCTCGGTACTCACGTTTCGCAAAAAGGTTCATTGGTTGATCCTGAGCGTTTGCGTTTTGACTTCTCCCATTTCGAAGGCGTAAAAGCGACGGAATTAAAAGAAGTTGAAGAATTAGTTAACACTCAAATTCGTCGTAACCATGAGCTAAAAACCGCTGAAATGGGCATAGATGAAGCCAAAGAGAAAGGCGCAATGGCGCTCTTTGGTGAGAAATATGACTCACAAGTGCGTGTTGTGACTATGGGCGATTTCTCTATCGAATTATGTGGTGGTACCCATGTGGGCCGCACGGGCGATATTGGCTTATTCAAAATCACCTCTGAAGCGGGCATTGCTGCGGGTGTACGTCGTATCGAAGCCGTTACTGGCGCTGCGGCTATGGCCTATGTGGCGCAGCAACAAGCTGAACTGGAAGAAGCTGCAGCCTTATTGAAAGGCGATGCCAACTCAGTTGTCGCTAAGTTAAAAGCCCAGCTCGATAAGATGAAGCAACTCGAAAAAGAAATGGCGCAGTTGAAAGATAAACTCGCGGCTGCAGCCAGTGCTGATTTAGTGGGCGATGCCGTTGTGGTTAATGGCGTTAACGTACTGATCAAAAAGTTAGACGGCGTTGAGGCAAGCTCATTACGCGGTCTACAAGATGAATTAAAACAAAAATTGAAATCGGCCATTATCGTTCTTGGCACTGCGCAGGAAGGGAAAGTTAACCTGATCGCCGGTGTGAGTAACGATCTGATCGGCAAAGTCAAAGCGGGTGAGCTAGTCGCTATGGTCGCTGCACAAGTGGGCGGTAAAGGCGGCGGTCGTCCTGATATGGCTCAAGCGGGCGGTAGCCAGCCAGAAAATCTGGATGCGGCATTGGCTCAAGTATTACCTTGGATTACTGAGCGTCTAGCTTAAGAGGTTGCTGTGCCCCAAAAACGAAAGCTTAGTGGTAGCAAGCTTTTTGTGAAAAAGTTCGGCGGCACTTCGGTGGGTTCTATTGAACGTATCGAAGCGGTCGCTGAGCAGATTACAAAGTCAGCTCACAATGGTGAGCAGCAAGTCTTAGTCTTATCTGCAATGGCAGGTGAGACTAATCGCCTATTTGCACTGGCAGCACAAATTAATCCGCGGGCCTCGGCGCGCGAATTAGACATGTTAGTGTCAACGGGTGAGCAAGTGAGCATTGCCTTGATGTCGATGGCGCTACAGCGCCGCGGTATTAAGGCGAAATCCCTTACGGGCGATCAGGTACAAATTCATACGAACAGTCAATTTGGCCGTGCCAGCATCGAGCGGGTGGATACTGAGTATTTGCAATCCCTGTTAGCCGACGGTGTTGTGCCGATCGTCGCAGGGTTTCAAGGCATCGATCCTCAAGGCGAAGTCACAACCTTAGGGCGCGGTGGTTCAGATACCACTGCTGTAGCCTTAGCGGCGGCGTTAGAAGCCGATGAATGCCAGATTTTTACTGATGTGGCGGGCGTATTTACCACAGATCCGAATATCGATAGCAGTGCACGTCGTCTCGATGTGATTGGGTTTGATGTGATGCTCGAAATGGCAAAGTTAGGCGCTAAAGTACTGCATCCCGATTCTGTTGAATACGCCGAGCGTTTTCGTGTGCCGTTGCGAGTCTTGTCGAGCTTTGAAGCTGGGCAGGGGACGTTAATCCAATTTGGCGACGAGTCTGAACTCACTATTGCCTCGTTAGTCCAAGGTATTGCGATTAATAAGGCGCTGGCAACGCTGACGATTGAAGGGCTGTTTACCACCAGTGAACGTTATCAAGCGCTGTTAGGCTGCTTAACGCGATTGGAAATCGATGTGGAATTTATTTCCCCATTGAGGATCCACGAGGATGATCCTTCGGGTCGAGTCAGTTTTATGCTCGCTGAAGCTAAGGTTGATACTCTGCTTAATGAGCTCGAAGGCTTAAGCGAAAGCCTTGCTCTCGGACCATTGATTATCGAACGGCAACGTGCAAAAGTATCTTTAGTTGGCAAAGGTTTACAGGCAAAAATGGGATTATTGACTAAGATGTTAGAAGTCTTGGGTAATGAAACTATTCATGCTAAGTTACTCACGACGTCAGAGAGTAAATTGTCAACCGTTATCGATGAAAGGGACTTACACAAGGCGGTTCGGGCGTTACATCACGCTTTCGAGCTAAATAAGGTGTAATTAAATAACCGTTTGAGTATTGAATACTATTAATTTGTACTAAGCTGACCTTATAATAAGCCCATCTACCGGATGAGTGCCGTGTGTAAGCTGAATTAAGAAATAAAGGAGCTATCGAATGCTGATTTTGACTCGTCGTGTTGGCGAAACACTGATGATTGGTGATGAAGTCACAGTTACAGTGCTAGGGGTAAAAGGCAATCAAGTGCGTATTGGTGTGAATGCACCAAAAGAGGTTTCTGTTCACCGTGAAGAAATCTACCAACGCATTCAATCTGAAAAATCAGGTACACCATCGGAAGGTGGTAACTTTTAGTACCTTGTCTTGGCAAGAGTATTACGGTAACAGAAGAGTCAGTTTTTTAACTGGCTTTTTTATTTTTTAGACCGAAAGATTGGCGCAAATCAATACATTGGCTTGATATAACAGCAATGTGATTAAAAACAGTTCAAATGGAATCTGTTTCGGAAAAAGGGTTTGACTTATTTTCGTCAAACAGTAATATGTGCGCCAAGAAAACGGAGAGGTGGCCGAGTGGCCGAAGGCGCTCCCCTGCTAAGGGAGTATGGGCTTTAACTCCCATCGAGGGTTCGAATCCCTCCTTCTCCGCCATTTCTTACCGATAAAAAAACAGTGCGCGTGTAGCTCAGCTGGATAGAGTACCTGGCTACGAACCAGGCGGTCGGAGGTTCGACTCCTTCCACGCGCACCATTTTTATTGAAAAAGTAAATTTAAATACAAGTCGCGCGTGTAGCTCAGCTGGATAGAGTACCTGGCTACGAACCAGGCGGTCGGAGGTTCGACTCCTTCCACGCGCACCATCTCTGCATTAGTTAATCTTTAACTCATCAGTTTTGAATTTCAGTTAGAAATTTTGTAGATAATTGCTTATAGCAAAATGTTAAAATGCGCGTGTAGCTCAGCTGGATAGAGTACTTGGCTACGAACCAGGCGGTCGGAGGTTCGACTCCTTCCACGCGCACCAATTTAGATTAATATGATTTCGGTCGTATTAATGTTTACCGTTTTAAATGCGCGTGTAGCTCAGCTGGATAGAGTACCTGGCTACGAACCAGGCGGTCGGAGGTTCGACTCCTTCCACGCGCACCAATTTAAGCTAATATGATTGCGATTGTTTCAATTAAATTAGTGTTTTACCGTTTAACATGCGCGTGTAGCTCAGCTGGATAGAGTACCTGGCTACGAACCAGGCGGTCGGAGGTTCGACTCCTTCCACGCGCACCAATATAGTTAACGAGACACGTCTTGTTGATTTAAAGCGTTAAACGCGGAGAGGTGGCCGAGTGGCCGAAGGCGCTCCCCTGCTAAGGGAGTATGGGCTTTAACTCCCATCGAGGGTTCGAATCCCTCCTTCTCCGCCATTCTATTCTCTTAGTCGAGGGGAATAGAATAAAGTTGCGAGATAAAAGTGCTTATCCTAGACTCAATCTTGATTGGAACTGTTAGAAGTACAAAAACGAGTTTGCGCGTGTAGCTCAGCTGGATAGAGTACCTGGCTACGAACCAGGCGGTCGGAGGTTCGACTCCTTCCACGCGCACCATATAGATAAGCCCTGCAAGCAATTGCAGGGCTTTTTTATTTTTAGTCTGTAGTGGTTTAACTCATTATTGCTTTATCCGTTTCGGCTTACCTCTCTTTACATCTCATCTCTTGGTTTTCTTATCCTGTCAGTGTAGTGGCACACTAATTTTGGCCACCTAAATAGAGGTGATATTATTGCCTCGTAGATGACTTTAGGTGAATACATGAGAGCAACAACCAGAAAAACATTTAGTGCTGAA
>NZ_JAJAEF010000014.1:0-124552 GCF_020447145.1 Shewanella sp. SR1
TTAGCATAAGTCTTGGCATGGCTTGAGGTTATGGTTACTTTTGGCGAAGCAAATTATAACGTCTTGCCATGCTGTCTAAAAATCACTCTCGAAAGATCAACAGCCCCTAATTATTAGAAGTGGCCAGGAAATAAATCATTAGAAATTAAAAATTGAACGCGATATGAAACTTTATCGGGTTGACTAAGGTCTCTAAGGGTAAGCAATCAATTTTCCGAGTTATCATGGCTAAATTTTGGATCACCATAGCAGTGTTATTTTCGCTAATCGCCCAATCGGCGATGGTGAGTGCTATGCCAACTTTAGCCAACACCAATGGCCACAGCAGTCAAACCATGCTGATGATGGATGCAGAAATGAACTGCACCATGCCAGATTGTTCTGCATCCGATTGCTTGCAACACTGCCAAGATAGTATGACAAGTCATTGTCAAACCCATTGCCTATCATCACTTTACCTTGAGCCTGCAGTACTAGAACTGGCCTTCGCCAACCCAGCAAGCAAGCGTATTGCCATCCAAGGCTGGGCGATGCAAACTGCCGATCTTGGACTCACTACGCCGCCTCCCACCTCCAATTCGCTGTAACGTCTATCGTTTTTTACAACGTAAAACCGACTAAACACCTTTGATTGCGCCGCTGCATATCCGCACCGCAACGAGGTACAGAGAATTTTTGGAGTTTATTATGAAAACCACTTTATTGAACAAAAGCTTACTAGGCCTAACTTTCGTTATCGGCGCCTTATTAAGTAGCACCACAGTTACAGCCGCCAGCTTAAAAAGCACAGATGCGCTCAGTGTTATCAGTATCAATGGTGTGCCAGCGACGCCCTTTAAACCCATCCAACTCTCCGCCGGGAAAGTACTGCTCGAGCTAAAATATCAGGATATATTTGATTATCGCGCCGATGATAGTGGCAACTGGGTTAAATCAGCGCCGCTTTACTTAGTGTTGGATGTGAAGGCGAGTGATAGTTACCAAATCACCCAGCCCAAAATAATGACTGAAGCTGAAGCGCGCCAATTTATTAAATACCCAACGATTCAACTCAGTATTAATGGTGATAAAGCGGGCGAATATCCACTGCAAAGCCACAGCCAACTAATGGCGAAAATGTTAGTCAGCAATCCCGCTTTCTAATTTAGACGAGTTAAATATTTAATCTGAGGCATGTGCTGAAATGTGAGTTAAATCATTACAGCATAATGCCTCTATGCTAGACTCGAGCCGTTCATCATTTGGAATACTTATGCATCACACACTCGGTCGTTACTTTTTAGTCATGTTCACTTTACTCGCACTCGTCGGGCAAAGTGTTGTGTCTAATGGTCACGCCATGGTGCCACACACTATGGATATGAGTGCGATGAATCATGAAGCTTCCCCCCAAATGCACCATGCTGCCATGACGCAGATGAACACAGAGAACCCTTCTGACTCACATTCAATGGCCAACGCGGATTGCTGCAACGATAAAATGCTTCCCGGCGCGAAACAGCATTGCTGTGATGGCACCACATCATGTTCAAATGATTGTGGTCATTGTTTGACGATTTCAGTCGCTGGCACTCTATTCAGCCCACACCTCTGGCCCAGTGTGAGCATGAGCGATACTGCAATGGCCACTCCTATGCCTCATTTCCACTCGATCTCTTTGTCTTCGGCCTTTAAACCTCCGATAGCCTAGGCCTACTTTGCGCTTAATGGGCAAATCGCCCTCAAGAAGCCAAGCTAAAACGACAATCCAGTTAGCCCTAAGCTAACGCCAAATTTAGCCGTTTATTGTGGTGCCTTATCGTTAAATCGTGCACCCGAGTCTAGCAAAACGTTGTTAACTGAGCCGAATGCCAAGTTGTGGCATCAATCCGTCTATCGAAGCGAACCGCTTTGAACCACTGTGCTCACAGACGTTTATGCGCTCATATTCGGCCGTTAATCCGATGGAGTGAATAATATGAAAACACTAACTAATCTCGCCTTAATCGCATTCTTGCTGAGCAGCACTAGCGTGTTTGCCACGGCTGCGCCGCACGAACATCAACACGACAATGTAAATCCTCAGCAACAAGCACAAACCTATGTTTGCCCTATGCACCCCGAAGTGACTGGCAATAAAGGCGATACTTGCCCTAAATGTGGCATGGACTTAGAGCCAAAGGCGACGGAAGTAAAAACGGCTGAAGGTACGATGCACAACGCGCACGAACACCACTAAGCTAGGCTGGAGATGAGGCATATGGACCAATTTAATACAGTAAAAAAGCTGGCCCCTAAGGCCGTACTGATCTTGAGTAGCTTACTCATCAGTACGCCTTGGTTGAGCCATGCCCAACTGGCTAACACACAAGAGCCCACGGCGACCGAAGCGGCAGTAAATTCTGCAACTGCGCCTAAGAATAATCCGTTAAATCAAGTGAAAACCTACACTTGCCCTATGCATCCCGAAGTGCTCAGCCATGAGCCCGGTCGCTGCCCTAAGTGCAATATGTTTTTAGTTGAGAAACTCGATGCCGCGAATCCTGCGGCCGAGCATGCACAGCATCAAGTCGCAGATCACCAAGCCTCTGAGCATGGGCAAACCTCTGCCGCCAAAGCTTCGAGTCAGGTATTCGATACCCCAACACCTAAGGCCGACAGTTTAGTTAAAGCCCAAAATCATGTGACAACAATCAAGTACGTTTGCCCTATGCATGCCCACATTATCAGTGACGTACCCGGCACTTGCCCTATCTGCGGTATGAACTTAGAAAAGGTCGAAACGGGCGGCAATACCCAAGAAATCAACATCAATGTATCCGGCAGCATGCAGCAAGCGTTGGCGTTAAAGGTGGCCAAGGTTGAACGCGACACACTGTGGAAATTTGTCGAAACCGTCGGTCAAATCGACTATGACGAAAGCCAAATCACCCATATCCATGCCCGCGTTACTGGCTGGATTGAAAAACTGATGATCAAATCCGTGGGCGACACCGTTAAGAAAGATCAACTGATCTACGAGATCTATTCCCCCGATTTAATCAACGCCCAAGATGACTACCTGCTCGCGATGGACACCGCTAAAGCAAACGGCCAAGGCCGCTACAAAGATTTGGTGCGCAATGCGGGCTTACGCTTATCCTTCCTTGGTTTTAACGACAGGCAAATCAAGCAATTAGCCGAGTCACATCAAACCCAATATCGGGTACCTTTCTACGCCAAAGAAGACGGCATAGTGAAGGCTCTCGACATTCGCGATGGCATGTATATTCAGCCGTCGACCGAAGTCATGTCTGTGGTGGATCTCTCTAAAGTCTGGGTGATTGCCGACGTCTTTGAGAACGAGCAAAGCTGGATTGCCAAAGGTCAGAAGGCCGAAATTGCCGTTCCCGCCATGAATATCAGCGGCATCGAAGGCACGATCGATTACATCTACCCTGAGCTTGATCCTGTCACTCGCAGCCTGCGAGTACGAGTAGTGCTCAACAATACCGAGGTAGATTTAAGACCTAAAACCCTCGCCAAAGTCTCACTATTCGGTGGCCCGAATAAAGATGTGCTAGTGATCCCGCAGGAAGCTTTAATTCAAACGGGCAAAGAAAACCGCGTGATCGTCAAGCAAACCGACGACAGCTTTACCGCCAAGGCCGTAACCGTCGGCATGATGAGCCAAGGTAAGGCCGAGATTATTTCAGGCCTGAATGAAGGTGAACGTGTGGTGATTTCGGGGCAATTTTTACTCGACTCTGAAGCCAGCCTCAAGGGCAGTTTAATGCGTTTAAGCAGCGGTCATCAGCACTAGGAGCGCGTTATGTTGAAATATATTATCGAGGCGTCCATCAGGCAGCGATTTATGGTGTTGATTATCGCCATCATGATCACTGTTTGGGGCGTACAGGAGCTGCGGAAAACGCCGCTCGATGCGCTGCCGGATTTATCCGATGTGCAAGTGATCATTAAAACCCCTTATCCGGGTCAAGCGCCAAAATTGGTTGAGGAACAAGTGACTTATCCCTTGTCGACCGCCATGTTAGCCGTACCTGGTGCTAAAACCGTGCGTGGTTATTCCATGTTCGGCGACTCTTACGTGTATGTCATTTTTGAAGATGGTACCGACATTTACTGGGCTCGCTCACGGGTGCTCGAATACCTGAGTCAGATCAGCAGCCGTTTACCGCAAAATGTGCAACCTTCCCTCGGCCCAGATGCGTCTGGTGTCGGTTGGGTGTATGAATATGCGCTGGTCGATCGCTCCGGCAATTTAGATTTATCGCAACTCAAGAGTTTGCAGGATTGGTATCTCAAGCTAGAGCTGCAAAGCGTGGCGGGCGTGTCTGAAGTCGCCACCGTTGGCGGCATGGAGCAAACCTATCAGATAGTGCTTGAGCCCGATAAAATGGCGATCTATAAACTCGATATCGCCACCATTAAACAAGCGATAGACAAAGCCAACAGCGAAGCAGGCGGCTCAGTGATCGAAATGGCCGAAGCCGAATACATGGTGCGCGCCAAAGGCTATCGCCAGACGCTAGAGGATTTTCGTGAAATCCCCCTTGGCATCACCAGTCCTTCTGGCACAGGTTTAACCCTCAAAGATGTTGCCACTGTGCGTAAAGGCCCAGCTTCACGCCGCGGCATAGCAGAACTCGACGGTGAAGGTGAAGTCGTTGGCGGTATTGTGGTGATGCGTTACGGCGAAAACGCCTTAGCGACAATTGATGCAGTGAAAGCAAAACTCGAAGAACTCAAAGCTGGCCTGCCCGATGGGGTTGAGATTATCCCAACCTATGACAGATCCCACTTGATCCTTAAGTCCGTCGACAACTTGTTTAGCAAGGTCGTCGAAGAAATGTTGGTGGTCGGCTTAGTCTGCTTGCTGTTTTTACTGCATGCGCGCTCCACACTCGTGGCCGTGATCACCCTGCCGCTATCCATCCTTATCGCCTTTATCGTGATGAACAAGATGGGTGTTAACGCCAATATCATGAGCCTTGGCGGCATCGCCATTGCCATCGGCGCCGTGGTGGATGGCGCGATTGTGATGATCGAAAACTTGCACAAACATTTAGAGCATTTTAAAGCGGATCATGATCGCGAACCCGATACGAAAGAGCATTGGCGTATCGTCACCGAAGCGTCGATTGAAGTCGGCCCAGCACTATTTTTCTCATTGATTATTATCACCTTAAGCTTTGTACCTGTGTTTGCGCTCGAGGCGCAGGAAGGTCGATTATTCGCGCCACTGGCCTACACTAAAACCTTCGCCATGGCAGCGGCGGCATTTTTATCTATTACCTTAGTGCCGATTTTGATGGGTTACTTTATTCGCGGTAAAATCCCCAGCGAACGTAGCAATCCCATCAGCCGTTTCTTGATCGCGATTTATCAACCTTCACTAAAATTGGTGCTGAAATTCCCTAAAGTCACCCTGATGTTAGCGTTAATCGCGCTGGCCAGCGCTTGGTATCCTATGACCCGCATGGGCAGCGAGTTTATGCCCGCACTCGAAGAAGGCGATTTGCTCTACATGCCAACGGCGTTGCCCGGCATCAGTGCCAGCAAGGCCGCCGAAGTGTTACAGCAAACCGACCGTTTAATCAAAACCGTGCCCGAAGTGGCCCGCGTGTTTGGCAAAGTAGGCCGCGCCGAAACCGCGACCGATCCCGCGCCGCTGACCATGCTTGAAACCACTATCATGCTTAAACCCCATGACGAATGGCGTGAAGGCATGACCTTAGATGGCATTATTGCCCAGCTACAGCAAACCGTAAAAGTACCGGGACTCACCAATGCTTGGGTGCAACCCATCAAAACCCGTATCGACATGCTCTCGACGGGGATCAAAACCCCTGTCGGCATTAAGATCACCGGGGCTGATGTCAACGAACTGCAAAGCATTGGCACTAAGATTGAAGCTATCTTAAGCAAAGTGCCACACACCAAGTCGGCCTACGCCGAACGCAGTGGCGGCGGCCGTTATATCGATATAAGTCCGAAACTGGATGTGGCCGCACGTTACGGTATGACGTTGCAGGATATTCAAGATGTGGTGCGTTACGCCATTGGCGGTATGGACATTGGCGAGTCAGTACAAGGTGCCGAACGTTATCCAATCAACCTGCGTTATCCCCGTGAACTACGCGACAACATCGAGAAACTGCGCGAGCTACCCGTGATCACTAAGTCGGGGCATTATCTGCCGCTACGTAACTTGGCCGACATCGAAATTAACGATGGCGCGCCTATGTTAAAGAGTGAGAATGGCCGCTTAATCTCTTGGGTGTTTATCGATATCGAGGGCACCTCTATCGGTGAGTATATCGCCACCGCGAAAACGGCCTTAGACGCCGAACTCGTTGTCCCGCCCCGTTACAGCTATAGCTTTGCGGGCCAGTACGAATATATGCAAAGGGTCGATGCTAAGCTTAAACAAGTGATCCCTATGGCATTAGCCGTGATCTTCATCCTACTGATGATGACCTTCGGCTCCACCATTCAGGCCAGCATTATTATGCTCAGCCTCCCCTTCGCACTGGTCGGCAGCACTTGGCTGTTATATCTGCTGGATTACAACATATCAGTGGCCGTCGCTGTCGGTATGATTGCCTTAGCGGGTGTCGCCGCCGAGTTTGGAGTGGTGATGTTGGTGTATCTCAATAACGCCATCAAACACAGGCAAGAAAAAGATAATTACCACAGCGTCAATGACTTGAAAGAAGCCTTGATTGAAGGCGCCGTTATGCGGATCCGCCCCAAAGCGATGACAGTGGCAACCATCTTCTTCGGCCTACTGCCCATAATGTGGGGTGCGGGTTCGGGTAACGATGTGATGCAGAAAATCGCCGCGCCTATGGTCGGCGGCATGGTCACAGCGCCCATACTGTCGCTATTTGTCCTACCCGCACTCTATCTACTGATTTACTCGCGTAAATTAAAGAAAGATCCTGCGCACGTAAGTTAACGACAAGAGAGCACCCATAAAAATCCCCTCAAGCTATTAAGGTTTGAGGGGATTTTTCATTCAATCAGATTAAAAATCTAATTTAGCAGCAGTGCCACACAACACTCTGAGTAAAATAAGCCTCTTAGTTTATAACGCTTATGTGTACCATTAACTTAGCGCACCACAGGATTGACCCGACTTACTGCAGCAGAAAGGATTCCATCACATGACCAAGCCATTTTGTTTGACCATCCGCCGGATATGGCCGCAAGCACTTTCCCTTAAAAGCCTATCGCGTACGTTACTTGCGGCGTTCGGTTTATGCGCTGCGCTAATCATTTCAGCAGCACCTGCCTTTGCCGCGCCCGCAACCGGTGAGTTCGTTGCCGATAAACGCTGTGAGCTATTTCAATCGAAAAATAAGCAGACGAATCCAGATCAATGGCAGAGCAATATTGGTGAGCGCTATCCGGTACTCGAAATCCTCGGCAACAGCGCCAAACCTGATTGGCTGCGAGTGCGCACCAACGCAGTGAAGTCTCCCATGCGGTGGATCAGTGGCGCTTGTGGTCAGTATCTTTCCAATGTTGCAGGCAGTAATGTATCGACACCTGCAACGGCGGTAGAACCCGCGCAAACCACTACGGCATCGGATATCAAAGCCAAAAGCCGAGACGGCCTTAAAGAGCATGGCACACCAGAAAAAAGTCAAGGAGATCAATGCCGAATCGGCGGTGAATTTGACACCAACGTGCTGGCATTAAGCTGGCAAAGCACCTTTTGTGAACTCTATGGCCGCCGTAAAGCCGAATGCCGCGCCCTCAGCCAAACGCCAGAATCGAGCCAGTGGCAACACTTCAGCCTGCACGGGCTGTGGCCGAATAGACAACAATGCGGCACACGTTATGGCTATTGCAGCACAGTCAAACTGCAGCCGAATGATTTCTGTACTTATCCTGAGCTTGAACTTAACCCATCGGTGCGCAAAAATTTAGAAGAAGTCATGCCAAGCGCCCAATATGGCACCTGTTTAGAACGCCACGAATGGTGGAAACACGGCACTTGCCGTAGCCAAGACCCTAACGAGTACTTTTTATTGGCAACCCAGCTAACCCAAGCGGTCAATGCCTCGGCATGGGTACAAAAATTTATTCATGACAACATAGGTAAGAGTGTCAGTAAAAGTGAGTTAAACCAAAGTTTTGATAGCAGTTTCGGTCAAGGTGCTCACGCTAAAATGAGCCTAGAATGTGGCAAGGGATTACTGAGTGAAATCCGCATTAATTTGCCCGAGGTCATTAAAGCCTCAGACTCCTTGCCTAGCCTACTCGCCAAGGCTAACAAGGCAGGCAGAGGCTCCTGCCCTGAGACAATCATGATTGATAATGCTAATTAAATATTCTAAACCCGCAAATGCTTAAGAGTGATGACGGCCCAATTCGGCCGTCAAATTCAATCACCAACGGATAGCTCGCCGCAGCAACTCGGTTTTAGACAATGTCCATAGCCCAAAAATAAACTGATAAATTTACTTTCAATTCAATACTATAAATACAATACCAACAAGATATTTCGCTTCACCCCATTCACACCCTAAGGTTGCAACGAACTTACATTAAACAAAGTTTATGTTCGGCCGCATTAGCTTGTCATTGAAATAACTCACCTATACTCAAATAGATCTCGCGATAGAGAGGCTCTATCGTATCCACCAATGCCATGGAAGACATTTTTAGCTCGGGGCAATCATGTTCTCCATAAACCAACTCGCATTAACTAAAAAACTCGCCATAGTGCCAGTGTTACTCGTGGCAATGCTTATCACCCTTGGACTCACGAGTTATTTCGCACTAACTGATATCGATAATAGAATGCGACTAGTCACTGAAGATCTTGCTCCTGAGAGTGCGATCACCAGCAACTTATTACAGGAAATTTATCGACTTCGTTTAGCAGTAAAGACCTATGTCAAAACGGGATCAGCAGAAGCCGCCACAGATTTTAGCAATCAGAGTAGTAAAGCCCACGAGATGATTGCAAAAGCTAAAGCGCACATTTCCTTCCCTGAAAGAATCAAATTCATCAATCAAATCGGCGAGCACCAAGTCGAATATGTTGACATTTTTAATCGAAAAATAATTGTTAATCAGCAAAATAGAGAAAGATTAGTTTCAGGAACGCTTGATATTAAAGGGCCTGAGGTTGAAAAAATACTATCACAAATCATGCAATCTTCCTTTAATGACGGGGATGTCAGGGGCGCATTTTATGCCGGTAAAACCTTGAGGGAACTGCTGTTAGTAAGACTCTATGTGGTGAAGTTTTTAGTCGATAATCAACCTGAACAAGCCAAAAGATTCACAGATGAACTCAACAAAACCCACCTGGCGATAGACGAGCTTGCCGCGTCACTCGAAAATCTCGAATATCAATCCCAAGTCAAACAGGCAAATCAACTCCTTAAAGAATATGAGCAAGCGGCTCAGTCCGTTGTCGAAGCCATAAATAATCGCAATACCGCTATCGTAGAGCTTGATAAGATTGGTATTGAAATGGCTGAAATGACCTCCGACTTGCAAGATAGCACGATGAAATCACTGTCTGATGCGGGCGATAAAGCGGCTCAGGAAGTCAGTCAAAAAATCACTTTCATCAGTATCATCCTGATTATCGCCATCCTTATGGCCGCCCTGATAACCTTCATTGTGACGCAAAGTCTGCTGAGCAGCATTCGTGAAGTCGTCACACTACTCAATGAAATTGCTGATGGAGAGGCCGACTTAACTCAAAGATTACCTGAAAATGGCCATGATGAATTGACTCAATTAGCCAAAAATTTCAATCGCTTCGTGGTGCGTATCCAAGTGTTAGTCTCACAAGTAAAAAACACCACAGTGCAACTGGTTAGCGCGTCGACTCAACTCAGCAGTGTCACCCATAGCGCGACCAAAGATATGAGCTCGCAGCAAAATGAGACTCAACAGGTTGCCTCCGCGATAACCGAAATGGCAGCAAGCGCCATAGAAGTGGCCGCCAGTGCTGATACTGCCAACAAGCTGTCCGAAGAAGCGCGGGAACAATCCCTCTCCGGCCGTGAAATTGTCGCTAATGCCACCCATTCGATGAAGGAATTAGCGGAAAAAGTAGAAGCTTCAGCAAACACCATAGAACTGTTAAGGAATGACAGCGACAAGATAGGTGAAGTGCTCGATGTAATTCGTGCGATTGCCGAACAAACCAATTTACTCGCGCTCAATGCCGCCATCGAGGCTGCGCGGGCGGGCGAGCAAGGACGCGGTTTTGCCGTGGTTGCCGATGAAGTGCGTTCACTTGCCAGTCGGACACAGGAATCGACCAAGCAAATTCAGCAGATTATTCAAACGCTGCAAAACAGATCAAGCTCGGCGACCACTATGATGGGACAAAGCCGCGAAGCCACAAGTACAACCGTGATCCAAGTGACTAAGGTTGAGGCCGCGCTATCGACGATAACGGATATGGTCATGTCAATCAGCCACTCAGTCTCACAAATGGCCCACGCCGCCGAACAACAGTCGACGGTTGTCGAAGAGATCAATATTTCGATTAACAGCGTGAGTGAAAGTGCCAATCGTACCTTAGGCGGCGTGAATCAAACAGCGAGCTCGGCGAACGACTTACTCAAACTGGGTCATCAACTAGATAATTTAGTCAGTGAATTCAGAGTGTAATAGAAGTTTTATGAGGAGTTTAATGAAGGCTAGAACAGAGAACATAATAAGCTCAGCGGCAATTTAACAACTAGGTGCGCTCTGGCGTACCTAGTTGTTGTAGACCCCATATCTTTAAACCTAGCCTCTTTAAACTTAGCCTCTAAACCTATCGCTTTAGATCGTCAGCATTAAATTCACTGCTGCGGATAAAGATAGCTACGGCTTACATCTGATTAAGCTTGATCACCGCAAAGGTGGCACCTTGGGCGTCGGCTATTACAGAGAATCTGCCCACATCGGGGATATCACTGGGCGGAATGCACACTTGCGCGCCTAACGCTTGGGCTTTTTCTGCAAATGCATCGCAATCGACTACTGCAAAATAAAGCAACCAATGGGGAGAGATGTCGCCCCATTCTGGCATGATGGTCATCATGCCGCCGATGGATTGGCCGTCAACTTGCCACTCAGAGTATTCGATGTCCGGCATGTCGCTGGGCGAGTTAGTCCAAGGGAATATTTTGCAGTAAAAGGCTTCTTCAGCGCGTGGTTCTTTACATGCCAGCTCAACCCAGCAAAGGGTATTGAGTTCACCCTGACGGCGAGCACCGATATGATTCTTCGCTTGCCACAGCGCAAAACGTGCGCCTTGTGGATCGCTCACCTGCGCCATCACGCCCGCGTCAGCCACAATATGCGGCCCCATGTGCACTTGGCCGCCCGCATCTTGAATCGCTGCAATGCTGGCATCCATATCATCAACGGCAAAGTAGACACGCCAATGGCTAGGGATCTGCGACTCTGACTCGGGGATTTGGTACATGGCACCTAAATCATCCCCCGCTAAATTGAATAGCGAAAAATGACCTTCTGGGATTGGCATGTCAACTGAATCCCAACCAAATAACGCTTGGTAGAATGTCTTAGCAGCTTGCCAATCGTGGCTTGCGAGTTCAACCCAACATGCATGTCCTTGTGCGTACTGAGTAATTTTCATCATTGGCTCCTTCGTTTTTACAATCATTCGAGTTAAGTCTGAGTTCGTACTTCTGTCCAGTGTCGGGATAAAAAAGATCTGCAGAATTAAAACTCAATCGCCAAATACAAAAAAGCCCTCACGCAGAGGGCTTAAATCATCGAAAAAAATTAGGAATATTGCGGCAGTAAATTTGCCATCGCGAGCAGATGACAAGCACCCGTGACTATGCCAAATAACACCACAAGAATAATCAGCGGTGTACCGCCTATCACTCTAAAACCTGTGCTCTCGGGGAATAACTGCCGTGATTTATAGGCCATCAGCGCCGGGACGATTACCGCCCACACTGTCGCCGCTAAAGCCGCAAAGCCAATCGCCACTAAGAAACCGTCGGGGAACAGTAATCCTAAAATCGTCGGCGGCACAAAGGTCACTAACGCGGTTTTCATCCGGCCAGAGCGCGAATCGTCAAAACCAAACAAGTCGGCGAGATAATCAAACAAACCTAAGGTCACCCCTAAGAAAGATGAAGCCACGGCCAAGTTAGCAAACAGCGTTAACATACTGTTCAACCAGCTACTCGCCATCACCTCAGACAAAGCGCCCACCAAGACCCCCATATTGCCGCCTTGGGCAATAATGTCGATAAACTGGCTGCGGGGAATATTGCCCATAGTCGCCACTAACCAACAGGCATAAATCACCAGCGCGATAAAGGTGCCGACGAAAATCGCCTTGATAATGGTGGAAGAATCTTTGCCGTAATACTTCACTAAGCTGGGAACATTACCATGGTAACCAAAGCTGGCAAGACCAAAGGGCAACGCCGCCCACAAATAAGGTGAAAAGCTGCTATTACCATCGGGTTCGAGCAACTTAGTCACATCGATTTCGATCAGTAAATTACCAATAGCAAGGAAGAAGGTAATGATCATACCGCCGAGCATAATCGTGGTAATGCGATCCACGGCCTTAGTGCTGATCAACACTATGCTCGCCAATACTATGGCAAACACCAGCCCTGCCACACTTTGCGGTAACTCAATTCCCATGCCCTGCAAGCTGTGATTCACAATCGAGCCACCGCCGCTGATATAGGCATAAGTCAAAATATACAGCACGAACGCGATAGAAACGCCGTTCACTATCCGCCAAAACTGCCCTAAGGTTTGCTTGCTTAAAGTATCGAAGCTGGCACCGGGTTCGAAATGCAAATTGGTTTCGAGTAGCAATAAGCCCGACATCAACATGCAAAACCAAATGCCCAATAACATTAAAATCGAATAGCCAAACCACATACCTGCACCGACCACGGGCAGAGAAAACATCCCAGCACCTACGGTCGTACCGGCAATAATCATGGCGCCACCGAGCAAGGACCTACCTGCGGGCTTATGCTTAGCCGCATTCATATGATTTGCCATTAAACTGTATGCTCCGCGGTGACACTCGCCACTATCGTTTGTTTCACTGACGGACGTAATAAGCTATTGGCTTGATCTCGTATGCGATTGATATTGGACTTATCTTGGTTATCCGCCAGATATCCCAATTCTTTGAGCTTAACGCTCAAGGTGCCGTAAAGTTTCTTATCGTAGAACTCAGGCGCGGTAATGCCATGCAAAGCGCCTAAACGCTGGGCGAGTAGATGACTCTCAGACTCAAGTTCTGAGCGCTCCATCTTAGGTCTGTTCGCTAACAGATTGAAGATAATGGCATAGCGTTGCAGAGTCTCGCTCACTGAACTGGCTAACAATAATAGTTGGCTAGTGTGTTCAGGCACGACGGTTAAGGTATCAGTCTCAACCACTAACCCTTGTTCAATGAAGAAATCCAGCACTTGATTGACATAGGCAGGTACATCCTTAATGCCCATGAAGAGTTCGGCTTTCAGCAGTGGATAAAAATCGGCAACGATTGACACAACTTGCTGACGCGGGATCTGCTCATTATGCGTTAAGCAGCTCGCAATTAATGACGGTACGATAAATAAGTGAATGATATTGTTACGATAGTAAGTCATGGACACAGCCTGACTCGCCTCGATAGACACAATTTCACCTAAAGGATCGGCACAAACAACAAACTTATTCAGCTCTAAACCTTGCTGCACTAAATGCTTACCATCACCTTCGGCAACCGAAGTATAAGTAGTGTAAGGCACTTTTTTGAGTAGGGTCAGATACAGATCAAGCTGACGCTCCAACAGACTGCGCTCTAAGGCATTTTGATCTGTGGCCAGCAACACTAAACTCGTCAAGGTCACCGAACTCGCCGCCGCCGCATCGTTAATATTCGTCATCACTCGATTCGCCAGCACGTTTACCGCTGGCGTTAACCAGCTTGGTTTTTGCTCAGGATCATCGGCCAACTCAGTACGCCAGTTTGGCGCGCGCTCATTTAAGAAGTTTTGCAGAGTAATCGGCTCGCCAAAGTTCACATAACCTTGGCCGAAATTACCAAGTTTGCGAATCGCACCAAACACCTGCCACACAGATTCTTTTTTCTTTTTCTTACCACTTAACTCTTTATGGTACGTCGCCACTTCCATCACATGGTCATAGCCTAAATACACAGGCACCAATGTTACCGGACGCTCGATACCGCGCAGCACGCTGTTCATCGTCATGGCGATCATGCCCGTTTTTGGCGCCAATAGACGACCGGTACGTGAGCGGCCGCCTTCAGAGAAATATTCCACCGAATAACCTTTAGCAAACAGTTGGTCTAAATATTCACGGAATACTGCGGTGTACAGCTTATTGCCATTAAAACTACGGCGGATAAAGAAGGCACCACCGCGACGGAACATAGGTCCCGCGGGCCAGAAGTTGAGGTTAATACCAGCAGCAATGTGCGGCGGAACCATGCCTTGATAATACAAAATATACGATAACAGCAGGTAATCCATGTGGCTCCGATGGCAAGGCACATAGACAATCTCGTGGCCATCATGGTGCAACTGGCGAACTTGCTCGGCACCTTTGATGTTGATCCCGCTGTAAAGCTTGTTCCACAACCAAGTTAAGAAACGCTCAGCAATACGCACTAAGCTATCTGAGTAATCTGCAGCGATTTCATCGAGATACTCAATAGCCGTCTCGCGCGCTTGGGTCTCAGAAATCTTTTTGTTGGCCGCTTCTTCTTGAATCGCTTTACGCAGCGACTCGGATTTGAGCAACGAATGAAATAGTGCTTGGCGATTTGGCAACACAGGCCCTGTCATCACCTTACGTTGACGACGGAAATGCACCCGCGCGACCCGCGCTAACTTATGAGCGATCCCCATGTCAGTGCCGTGTTCGTCGGCCATGTATCGCAGAGATACCGCATTTGAAAACTGCACGAAGTTATGTCGACCTAAGAATAGAATCATCAAGCATTTGCGCAGCCAAGTCGGGTTTTCCCGCTCAAACACGGCCGCCTTCATAGTGTCGTCTTCTTTCCCTGGCGTGCGGCCCCAATACAGGCTCACGGGCACCAATTGAATGTCTAATTCAGGGCGCTCCTTATGCACGGCCAACAAACGCATAAAGCATTCGAGGAAAGGCTCGTTACCCGCACGCTCACCAAACAGCGGCTTACGCCCTTGAAGACAGACAACCCGAGGCGCAATCACACCATTCGCCACTAAAGGCTCATAGGGGCTCGGCAGTCCTAACTTAGCCGTAATTTCGCTCAGGGCAGCGATGTCACTCAGCGATTCCGTTTTCATCACATAAGCAAGGGGTCTGGAGGCATCCAGATTCAGATCGGCAAAGGGATCCTGAGGCACAACAATAGTGTGCACTAAGTGTTTTTGGATCCAGCGTAATGATTTCAACCAAAGAGAGTCGTGTTTAGGCATTATTCTTATGCAATTAAGTACGTTTACTAGCCCGGTAGAATACCAGACTATGGGTAATATTCGCTAATTCTCTCCAACATAGCTAAAAAGTGGTTAATACTTGCGCTGCAAATAATACTGTATATACTAACAGTAACTGTATAGAAAAACAGGAAACACCATGAGACCTTTGACGCCACGCCAAGCTGAAATTTTAGAGCTAATTAAACGAAATATTGCCGATACTGGCATGCCACCCACTCGGGCAGAAATTGCGACCCGTTTAGGTTTTAAGAGCGCCAATGCGGCTGAAGAGCATCTTAAAGCGTTGGCGAAAAAGGGCTGCATTGAGATCATGCCAGGCACATCGCGGGGCATTCGTCTGACTGCGGAAGTCGAAGAAGTAACTGAAACAGGTTTACCGCTTATCGGTCAAGTAGCCGCTGGCGAACCTATTCTCGCCCAAGAACATGTTGAACAGTACTACCAAGTCGACCCAAGCATGTTCCATCCCGCCGCCGATTTTTTACTGCGGGTTAAAGGCGACAGCATGAAGAATATCGGCATTCTCGAAGGAGATTTGCTGGCAGTTCATAAAATACAACAAGCTAGAAATGGTCAAGTGGTTGTCGCTAGAGTCGACGACGATGTCACTGTTAAACGTTTCGAAAAAAAAGGTAATGTGGTCTATCTACACGCCGAAAATGAAGACTATTCCCCGATTAAAGTGGATTTAGGCTATCAAAGTTTAACAATTGAAGGACTCGCCGTCGGTGTGATCCGTAATGGAGATTGGCTATGAACAAACTACTTGGCAATGCACCCCGCCATCCGGGCTTGTGGCTCGATGAAGTCCGTGATGCCGACTATGACTGGCACCATGCACCTATCGCCTGCATGCCAACTAAGACTCAAGGTCGCCAAGAATTAATCCATCTGAGCGCGCAACTCGCCCAGTTAAGCCAACAGGGCCGTTGGTTAGTGCTCATCAACCCGCCGAGTATTGGTTACAAACAAATGCTCGCCAACGCTGGGGTGCGTATGGACAGAGTCTTACTGGTGCACGCGAAAGATGAAGTGGAAACCCTGTGGGCGATGGAAAAAGCCTTAACAAGTGGTACGTCCAGTGCGGTTATTACTTGGACCCAATCATTAGATGCACGCGATAATCGTCGCCTGCAAATTGTCGCTAAAAGTGCCCGCGCCATGGGCATAGTGCTAGAAGACGTAAACAGTCACTTACATGGCGACGTACGCATTGAGCAAGGTAGCCTCTTCGGCCAACAATCTTTTTTTAGCGCTGTACATTAAATATTCATTTAATTTTTTACCTTGAAAGCCGCCTCGCCTATGAATGTGAGGCTTTTTTTTGGCAATTTTTCAGACAATTAGATAAATAAGTGATCTTGATCAATATTTAAACAGCAAGTATGGTTGGTTTAGTCGGCGATGATATATCGCCGCCCGTGGCAAATAAATCGAGCCGTAATCGAGTTCAAAATGCCACTAAAAATAGAGAACAGATTTATTTCAGTCGTATGTGCCAGCGTGGCTAATACCAGCAGTAATAATACTTAATTAAAAGTAACAGCCGCCAACGCACGTTGAAGTCAAAAAAGCTTTTTTGGGAACTGAAGAGTTTGCATAGAGTTGAGACTTACTGTGTTGCTCTTCTTTGTAGTTGCTATTCGCAATTGGCAGAGGAGAAGTCTTGTGAAGCAATTGTTGTATTGTTTACTCGTGGTGTTATTCGCACCACCGTTGGCCGCCGCGGACATGCGGTTCAACATGACCCCTGGCGTAACCGAGATCAGTGGCAAGGTTTATCACTTGCACATGACCATCTTGTATATCTGCTGCGCCATTGGCCTTGTGGTCTTTGGCGTGATGATTTACGCCATGATCAACCACAGAAAATCCAAAGGCGCTGTCGCGTCCCACTTTCACGAAAGCACTAAAGTTGAAATCGCTTGGACGATTCTGCCATTTATCATTTTGATCTTAATGGCGATTCCTGCGACAAAAACCTTAATTGCGATGGAAGATCCCAGCGACGCCGATCTGACCGTTAAAGTCACGGGTTCCCAATGGAAATGGCATTACAGCTATTTCGATCAAGACATTGATTTTTACAGCATACTCGCAACCCCTAGAGCACAAATCGACGGTACCGAAACCAAAGGCGAAAACTACCTATTGGAAGTCGATAAGCCGCTCGTTCTGCCGATAAATCGCAAAATCCGCTTTTTGATGACCTCTGAAGATGTCATCCATTCATGGTGGGTACCTGCTTTTGCCGTGAAGAAAGATGCCAACCCAGGATTTATCAATGAGGCTTGGACTCGCATCGACAAACCCGGTATTTACCGTGGTCAATGCGCCGAACTTTGCGGTAAAGACCATGGTTTTATGCCGATCGTAGTGCAAGCCATACCCGAAGCCGAGTTTGAAGCTTGGGTGACGGAGCAGAAACAAGCCGCAGGCGCGGCGGCAGAAGCCGCTCAAGCCGCTTTATCACAGACCCTTAGCAAAGATGATCTGATGACTCAAGGTGAGCAAGTTTACCTCGGGCACTGCGCAGCCTGCCACCAGCCCAATGGCGAGGGTTTACAAGGCGTATTCCCACACCTCAAAGGCAGTCCGATAGCAACGGGACCGCTCAGCGGCCACCTTGAAATCGTACTCAACGGTAAAACGGGTACGGCTATGCAAGCCTTTGGCAAGCAATTGAGCGCACAAGAAATTGCCGCTGTGATTACCTATGAGCGTAATGCTTGGGGCAATAATACTGGCGATGCTGTGCAGGCCAAAGATGTCAATGAGCACATAAACGGCAGTGCTGGCACACAGGCACCTGCTACCACACCAGCAAACACGGCCCCAACTCCCGCACCTACAACTGAGCCCGCAGCAGTTGTCGACTCCGCAACCATAGTCGAGCCGGCGAGTCTCCCCAAGCTCACCCATGAGGCACTGATGGCCGAAGGTGAAACTGTCTACACCACCACTTGCGCGGCCTGCCATCAGTTAACGGGAGCTGGCATACCACCTGCCTTCCCCGCCCTCGCTGGCAGTGCTATCGCCACTGGGCCAGTCGCCAATCATCTCGATATTGTGATGCACGGCAAAACGGGCACGGCTATGCAGGCATTTGGCAAACAACTCAGCCCACAGCAACTCGCAGCAGTCATTACCTATGAGCGCAATGCTTGGGGCAACAATACCGGCGATACAGTGCAACCTGCTGATATCGCAAGCCATGGACAGTAGGGGATTATGATGAGCACAACGACTCAAGATCAAACCGCAGCCCATGATGACCATCATCATGGTGCGCCAAAGGGCATCATGCGCTGGGTGCTAACCACCAACCATAAAGACATTGGAACTTTGTATTTATGGTTCAGCTTCATTATGTTTTTAACCGGTGGTGCTATGGCCATGGTGATCCGCGCTGAACTCTTTCAGCCCGGATTACAATTGGTCGAGCCCAACTTTTTTAACCAAATGACCACAGTCCATGGGCTGATCATGGTATTCGGCGCGGTAATGCCCGCCTTTACTGGGCTAGCAAACTGGCTGATCCCTATGATGATTGGTGCGCCAGATATGGCGCTGCCACGGATGAATAACTGGAGTTTTTGGATCTTACCCTTCGCCTTTACCATCCTACTCAGCTCGCTGTTTATGGAAGGCGGCGGACCTAACTTTGGTTGGACCTTCTACGCGCCACTGTCTACCACTTATAGTCCTGACAGCACGGCACTCTTCGTGTTCTCTATTCATATCATGGGGATAAGTTCGATCATGGGTGCAATCAACGTGATTGTAACCATAGTGAATTTACGTGCGCCCGGTATGACATGGATGAAGTTGCCGCTGTTTGTGTGGACTTGGCTTATCACAGCATTCCTGCTGATCGCTGTGATGCCAGTACTTGCGGGCGCTGTGACTATGGTGCTGACCGATAAGTTTTTCGGCACTAGCTTCTTCGAAGCGGCAGGCGGCGGCGATCCTGTGATGTTCCAGCATATTTTCTGGTTCTTCGGCCACCCTGAGGTCTACATCATGATTTTGCCGTCCTTTGGCATCATCTCCGCCATAGTACCCGCCTTCAGCCGCAAACCATTATTTGGCTATGCATCAATGGTTTATGCCACTGCCAGTATTGCAATTCTGTCGTTCCTCGTGTGGGCGCACCACATGTTCACTACAGGCATGCCAGTGTTTGCC
This sequence comes from Shewanella sp. SR1, assembly GCF_020447145.1. Lineage (NCBI taxonomy): Bacteria > Pseudomonadati > Pseudomonadota > Gammaproteobacteria > Alteromonadales > Shewanellaceae > Shewanella > Shewanella sp. SR1. The sequence goes on from NZ_JAJAEF010000014.1 coordinate 19,653, forward strand.
GAGCTGTTCTTCATGTATTGCACTATGTTGATTGCGGTGCCAACGGGGGTGAAAGTGTTTAACTGGGTCGCGACTATGTGGCGTGGTTCACTCAGCTTTGAAACCCCTATGTTGTTCGCCGTGGCCTTTATCATACTCTTCACCATTGGCGGGTTTTCGGGGTTAATGCTTGCCATTACGCCAGCCGACTTCCAATACCACGACACCTATTTTGTGGTGGCGCATTTCCATTATGTGCTCGTGACTGGGGCGATTTTCTCCATCATGGCGGCAGCCTATTACTGGCTACCTAAGTGGACGGGGCACATGTACAACGAGCGACTGGGGCAATGGCATTTCTGGTGTTCGGTGATTTCGGTCAACGTACTGTTTTTCCCGATGCATTTCCTTGGGCTAGCAGGTATGCCAAGGCGTATCCCCGATTACTCGATTCAATTTGCCGATGTTAATCAAATCGTTTCGATTGGTGGCTTCGCCTTCGGCTTATCGCAATTGATTTTTTTAGTGTTAGTGATCAAGTGCATCCGTGGCGGCGAAAAAGCCCCCGCTAAACCTTGGGAAGGTTCCGAGGGTTTAGAGTGGACATTGCCAAGCCCAGCGCCTTATCACTCCTTCACGACACCACCTGAGGTGAAATGAAATGACGAACCATCACCAGCCAGAAAAACCTAAGTCAAATCGAAAGCTTATCAGCATGCTCGTCATGGGCTGTATTGGTATGTTTGGTTTTGGGTTCGCGCTGGTGCCGCTATACGATGTGCTATGTGAAAAGCTGGGGATTAACGGTAAAACCTCCAATACCGCCAGTAGTTATCAAGCGATAACCATAGATACTAGCCGTATTGTCACCGTGGAATTTATCTCCCAAGTGCAAACGGGTATGCCGTGGAAATTTGAGCCGCAAACCAAGCGGCTCGAAGTTCACCCCGGCGAACTGATACACACAGCATTTTTGGCACGCAATGTGTCAGACAGAGCCACGGTCGGTCAGGCGATACCTTCAATATCACCTGGGCAAGGCGCGGCATATTTTAATAAAACGGAATGTTTTTGCTTTAATCAACAGCACTTAGCGGCTTCGACAAGCGCTGAGTTGCCGCTCATTTTCTTTGTGGATCCTCAGTTACCTGAATCCATCCACACTCTGACCCTCTCTTACACCCTCTACGACATTACCGACAAGCAGTTAGCGTCTGCCATAGAGCAAGGAGCTGCAAAATGACCACAAAACATGAAAATTACTATGTTCCCGCCCAAAGTGCTTGGCCCATCATTGGCGCTATAGGATTGTTTCTAATCGCCTTGGGCGCAGGACACTTTGTCCATCAACTAAAATCTGGCGCATCGGGTGGCGGTTATATCCTGCTAGCGGGTATCGCCGTGATCCTCTTTATGCTGGTTGGCTGGTTTAGAACCGTGATCAACGAATCTATGACTGGGCTTTATTCGCACCAAATGGATAGATCCTTTCGCCAAGGCATGAGCTGGTTTATTTTTTCGGAAGTGATGTTCTTCGGCGCATTTTTTGGAGCGTTATTTTATGCTCGCATGGTCGCAGTGCCTTGGCTCGGTGGCGCTTCCAATAACGCCATGACCCATGAAGTACTCTGGCCACAATTCGAAGCCGTTTGGCCGTTGCTCACTACGCCAGATGGCACCAAAACCGAAGCGATGCCGTGGAATGGCCTGCCGTTAATCAACACTATCGTGCTGCTGACCTCCTCAGTCACCTTACATTTTGCCCATGTCAGCCTAGAGAAAGGCAAGCGCTCGGCCATCACACTGTGGCTCGGGATCACCATACTTTTGGGTATGGGTTTCCTTGCCTTGCAGGCCGAAGAATATATGCATGCCTACCATGAAATGGGGCTCACCCTGACCTCAGGGGTTTATGGCAACACCTTCTTCCTCTTAACTGGCTTTCACGGCATGCATGTTTCGCTCGGCACTCTGTTTTTATTAGTTTTGTTTTTCAGAGTGTTGAAGGGTCACTTTAGCGCAGATAAGCATTTTGCTTTCCAAGCGGGGAGTTGGTATTGGCACTTTGTCGATGTGGTCTGGCTGTGTTTGTTTATTTTCGTCTACGTACTTTAAGGCTTTAGTAAGGCGTGGGATTGGGGCTGATTAACCCAGTCCCTAAGGCCACCAGCAGCAACAGAATAACGAGTACCGAGAAAATCACCCGGCGACCAAGATAACGGCTCATAGGCACTTTGCCATCACCTTTCACCATAATAAACAAGGCTCTACCTAGATTAAAAATGATGAACAGCAACAGCAGAACTAAGACCAATTTAAAAATGAATAGGGTATTCATGCAATATCCTTATGTTCTGCTGAATAAATTAACGGTTTTTTTACTGATATTGACTGTGGCTGTATTCGTGATGTTGGTCAAGTTGGGTCTATGGCAATTAGCCCGCGGCGAAGAAAAAACCATGCTGTTAACCCAAATGGAGGCAAGACAATCCTTGCTGCCATTAAGTTTTGAGCAGCTCCAACTCAAAATCGATAAGGAAGGCGTAACAGGTTATCGACTGCATGTGCACGCCATACCCGCGAGCTCGCAAATATGGCTACTGGATAATCAAATCTATCAGGGCCAAGTGGGCTATTTAGCCTTTCAGCCCCTGCAAGTGACTGCGGGTCAACCTTGGTTACTGGTCGAATTAGGTTTTGTCGCCGCCAATTCACACCGTGATGAGTTGCCCCACATCAGCCCACTTAGCGGTGAATTGAATATCGAAGGTCGGCTTTATCAAAAGCAAATCAATCCTTTGAGCCAGGCTTTAATGGCAGAAACGGGGACAAGTATTCGCTTTCAGAATTTGAATATACCGGAAATGGCGCAGATGTTAGGCCACCCTTTACTAGATGCAGTGCTGCAACCGGATGAGCTACCCGCCCTCGCCTTGCCGCATCCTTGGCAACCCTTCCCACTGTCGGCGCAAAAACATTGGGGTTATGCGCTGCAGTGGTTCTCAATGGCGGCCGTGTTCGCTGGGCTCATGCTGTGGCAAGGGATTAAGTATGTAAAACGCCATAGTGCCGAAACAATCGCAAACTCAAGGAGCGAATAGGGAAATTCGTACCATACTTAGCAAGACACAAATAAAAACTAAATAAATATAAAACAATAAATTAGGGATAATTTGAATGAGAGGAGCAAGCATGAACTCCCAGAATAAATCGAAACACAAGGCATTGGGCTTGTTGTTGCTGGCGTTTATCGCGCCCGTGGTGATAGCCAAGCTAGTGCTGAGCCTGAATTTATACCACGGCGGCGCCACTAATCATGGCGAGCTGATCAATCCTGAGACCAGTTATGCCAGCCTTGGGGTTGAAAATCCCAATCCCAAAGAATGGCAACTGCTGTATTTACTGCCCGCCCAATGCGACGATGCTTGCCGCGAACGCCTGTATATTTTACGTCAAAGCCACACTGCTTTAGGGCCAGATCAGGCACGAGTCGAACCGCTGATCCTCACCCATCCCGACAGCGATCTTAATGCTTTAAGTGCCTTTCACTTCAACACTCGTCCCGCCAATGCTGGCTTAAGCCATTGGCTAGATGAACAACAGCTGATCATAGTCGATCCCTTAGGCAGCTTAGTACTGCGCTATCCCCAAGTGCAGGGCAGAGAAGCCCATTTAGCTCAAGGCAAAGCCTTGGTTGCGGATCTGCGTAAGTTGTTAAAACTGTCGAGGGTAGATTGATGCAGCTAACTTGGGTCCTACGCTTAACCTTAGTCTTTACCTTGTTGGTGATCTTAATGGGCGCTTACACTCGCCTATCGGATGCGGGGCTTGGCTGTCCCGACTGGCCGGGTTGCTACGGCCATATCAAGGTGCCCACCCAAGACCATGAAATCGCCCATGCACAAACCATCTTCCCAGATCACGATATCCATCCTGAGAAAGCTTGGCTGGAGATGATCCACAGATATATCGCCGGCGGACTTGGCTTACTAGTATTGTTCATCTTAGTGCTGTGTTTGAAAACGCCGGAAGCACCGAAAAAATTGCCGCTCATCATAGTGCTATTGATCCTCTTTCAAGCGGCACTCGGCATGTGGACAGTGACGATGAAACTCATGCCCATAGTGGTGATGTCACATCTTATTGGTGGCTTCAGCCTGATTTCACTATTGTTACTCCTCTATCTGCGAACCCGACCGCGGCGGATCTTTAATAGCGAAACCCATGCCCGCAATCTGGCACCGCTGGCACTGGTGAGCTTATTCGTTCTTGTAGGTCAGATTATGCTGGGCGCTTGGACATCATCTAATTATGCGGCGCTCGCCTGCACCGCATTACCCATTTGCGAAGGCAACTGGGTGGATAACTTGGCAATAGCGGAGGCCTTTTCGCCATTCCAAGGCCAACACCACAGTTTCGAATTTGGAGTGCTCGATTACCCAGCTCGTATGACTATCCACATCGCCCACCGAATTGGCGCTATCGTTACCGCGAGTTTATTACTCGTGCTCGCCTATCGATTATTTGTTGGCGCTGCTGGGATGAGGGCCTTAAGCCTCTTATTGGTAGGGTTAGTGATCCTGCAAGTGAGCTTAGGTATTTCTAACGTAGTGATGCATTTACCACTCGGCATTGCCGTGTCTCACAACGGCGGGGCGGCATTACTGCTGCTGACCTTAGTCGCAATTAACTATTTTTTATGGCGCAAAACATAAGCGAGGGATCCAAGATGGCAAAACCACTCTCAATCACCAGTAGCCTACCCACTATCAGCGTGACATGGCGCGCCTATTTTGAAATGACCAAACCTAAAGTGGTCGCACTGATGCTGCTCACTGTCTTAGTCGGCATGTGTTTGGCCGTGCCCCATGCGGTGCCCGTTCAACCTTTACTCGCTGGTATGCTGGGCATTGCCATGATGGCGGGTTCGGCGGCGGCGTTGAATCATCTGATCGATCGCCGTATCGATGGCTTAATGGCACGCACCTACAATCGCCCACTACCCAAAGGGCGTATTTCGGCCACGCGCGCCTTAATTTTCGCTGCCAGCTTAGGTAGCCTTGGCTTTATCGTCTTATATTCCTTAGTTAATCCACTCACGGCTTGGCTCACCTTTGCTAGCTTGATTGGTTATGCCTTGGTTTATACGGCCTACTTGAAACGCGCGACATCACAAAATATTGTGATCGGCGGCCTTGCGGGAGCCATGCCACCCTTGCTGGGATGGACGGCAGTGACGAACGAATTTCACGGCCATGCGCTGTTGTTAGTGATCATCATCTTTACGTGGACGCCGCCACATTTTTGGGCTCTGGCCATTCACAGACGCGCCGAATATGCCAAAGTGGATATTCCCATGCTACCGGTTACCCACGGTGTCGAGTTTACTAAAACCTGTATTCTGCTTTACACAGTATTGCTGGCGATTGCTTGCCTATTACCTGTGCTGGTTGGCATGTGTGGGCCCGTGTATTTCGTCTGCTCTAGTTTACTCAGTAGCGTATTTATCTATAAAGCATGGCAACTTAAATATCGGGATCATGATGGTTTGGCGATGCAAGTGTTCCGCTTCTCTATCTACCATTTGATGTTGTTATTTATGGCATTACTGCTCGACCACTATTTGTGGAACTAGTGTATGCAACTCGTTTGTCGCGCTAACCTATCGTTATGGAGCCAATAATGCAGAAAAGAATTTTAGTCATCGCCATATTATTAATCGGCCTTGGCGGTCTATTTGCGGTGAAATTTAATCCCCCGAAACCTATCGAGCTAGAGAGTGGTTTTTTGTTTCCGCAGGCCTATGAATTAGCGCCCTTTGAATTGGTTGATCAACATCAGCAGGCTTTTACCAACGCCAGTTTGCAGGGGAAATGGAGCTTATTCTTTATCGGTTTTACCTTTTGCCCCGATGTTTGCCCGACGACCTTAAATAAACTCGCGGCGGCTTATCCCGATCTAAACAAAATTGCGCCATTGCAGGTGGTGTTTTTATCCGTCGACCCCAAACGGGACACACCGGATAAACTCCTGACTTATGTGAATTTTTTCAATCCAGAATTTAAAGCGGTCACGGGCGAGCAGACACAAATCTTCCCGCTCACCCGCAGCTTAGGACTGACCTATGCCATGGTCGGTGAAGGGGAAAACTACCAAGTCGACCATAGTGCGGGTTATGTGTTGGTGTCGCCGCAGGGAACGCGAGTCGCAGTGTTTAAACCTACGGCCGCATTAGGCAAACCGCCGCAGGTGTTAAATGATGAAATGATTAGCGATTTTAGAAAAATAGTGGCGCAATACAAACCTAGCCGTTGATCACTCTTTGACCCAAGAGCCATCGTCCTTTGGCCTCACCCAAGGCTGAGAAAACCAATAGTAGCCATTGCGCGTCTTACTCGGCGCAGTGCAGTTGTAACGCGAACGCCCCGCAGGTAAGGCTAAATCCGCTTGAACACTAAACTCGTTCTCACTCAACCAAGTCGGCTGTTTTGAACCTTGACCTTGGATATAACACATCACTTGCTTAGCCGAGATATCGCTCATATCGAGGGTGACTTTAAGCTCTGGGCGCCAATGGCCGCCCTTTAACTCAGGATCACTAGGACTCTGCGCAATCACAGGCATATTTAAACTGTATAGCTTGGCCTTAAGGCTTTTTAAATCAGCATATTGTCCTGCAACAGGGAAACGCGGCAGCGCCGTTAATGGCGAATATGGCCCGGCGGCTCCCGATTGTTGTCCCAAGGCGACAAAGCCGTTCTCGGTTAACATATTCTGCAAAGCTTGATTGTACTCACCGTAGGGATAAGCCAGCATTTTGAAATTATGCCCAGTGGCATCTGCAATCGCTTTTTCTGTATCTAAGATATTGGCTTTTATCCGTGCTAACCACTGTGCCTGTGATTCATTTTCTAAGGCGCGGATCAAATGTTCGTGCGCCCAACTGTGGTTAGCAATATCGGCGCCTTCCTTGGATAGCGTTATCAGCTCATCCCAAGTCATCATCTCGGTAAACTTTTGTTTAATCGGCTCAATTGCCACAAACAAGGTGTAGGGAAATCCAAATTCCTTTAGGATAGGATGCGCCGTAGTGGCTATGCTGCGATAACCATCGTCGAAGGTAATTACGACTGTTTTCGCAGGTAAATCTTGTTTTTGCTTTATCACTTCAACTACCTGAGAAAGCGGGATCACCTTAAAGCCATCATCGGCTAGAAACTGCATTTGCTCACGAAATTGAGCGGGCGTCACGCTTGTGGCCGCCGGAGTGGTTTCTGACACATGGTGATATTGCAGAATGACCACAGCATGGGCAGAAAACGTCATTAGCCCTATGAGTGCCAACAGCACACGTTTAACCATAATGTGAACACCTCTGAAATTAATGAATACTGCTAAATCAACTTGGCTCGACCTAATGCTTAACGGCGCGAAAAATCGTCAATTACTGGCGCTTGCCCTGCCGATGATACTCTCCAATATCACTATCCCACTTTTGGGCTTAGTCGATACGGCTGTCATAGGTCATCTGAGTGAAGCCTATTATTTAGGGGGAGTCGCTGTCGGGTCAACGATTATCACATTAATCATTTGGTTATTGGGATTTTTGCGTATGGCGACCACAGGTTTAGTCGCGCAGGCTTATGGTGCAAATGATCTTCACGCCCAGCATAAACTCTTAGTCCAAGGCGCTATGCTAGCTGTGTTATTGGGCGCTGGCGTTATCGCGCAGCAAGTCCCGATATTAAATTTAGCGCTAGGATTATCCGAAGCGAGTAGCGAAGTCGAGCGCTATTGCCGCGAGTATTTTCAGGTACGAATTTGGTCAACGCCCTTCGCCCTACTCAACTTAGTAATGCTTGGCTGGCTATTGGGACGTCAGCAACCTAAAGCCGCCATGTGGCAGCTGATATTAGCCAACCTTGCCAATATTATTCTCGATGTGGTGTTTGTCCTCGGCTTAGGCTGGGGCGTTAAGGGCGCCGCCCTCGCCTCAGTCTTTGCCGATATCACCGCTTTCTCAGTCGCACTCACTATGGTGTTACAGCAACTCAAGCGCGAAGCCGATTTTCACTTATCCCAGCTATTACCCCATGTCACCCTGACGGGGTACGGCAAATTACTGAGGCTCAACACAGATATTTTTATCCGCAGCCTCTGCCTGCAAGCGGCCTTTGCCTTTATGACTTTCCATGGTGCGGGTCTGGGTGATAATACCGTTGCCGCCAATGCCGTGTTACTGAATTTACTGCTGTTAATCTCCTATGCGCTCGATGGCATTGCCTATTATGCCGAGGCAGAAGTCGGCCGAGCCTATGGCCAAAAACAGGCGGAGCAATTACGGGAAGCAGTGATCTTAGCCTGGAGCTGGTCGGCCATTACTGCGTTAGGGTTCTGCGCTGTATTCAGTCTTTTTGGTAGCAATATTATCGCGTTATTGACCAGCATTAATGAGGTCAGAGCCACAGCACAGACCTATCTTATTTGGCTGATATTTTTACCTTTATGGTCTTTTAGCTCGTATTTATTCGACGGAGTCTACATAGGTGCCGCTAAAGGCAAAGTGATGCGCAATAGCATGATACTCGCCACCTTCGGTGCATTTTTCCCGACATGGTATTTGCTGCAGCAACTATTATTGCCTGAGCAAGGTAACCACGCCCTTTGGGCCGCCATGAGTGTCTTTATGATCGCCAGAAGCCTAACGCTTGCGGGGCACTATTATTTCAGCAAAGACTTTTTGAATAAATAAATCTGTAAAGACAGTAGTTTACAAATATCAAAATCACTATGATGTTGATTTTACAATTGTAACAAAGATGTGATTCTATAATGAAATGGATTTTACCGCTGCTTTTTCTGTGGCTATGCAACCATGCCGTTACCGACACCGCCCCACAATTACCCGTTGAAGCCTTTGCCAGCATCCCAGATGTGAGCTCTGTACAGCTCTCGCCTAACGGCAAAAAACTCGCATCGGTTGTACGCGTCGACCAAGCCAAACTCAAAGGTACTGTCGTTAGTATCCAAGATATAGAAACGGGCGAAAAAAGCATTCCGCTACACACGGATAATCAAAAATTTGTCATCCTGTCTCTGCAGTGGGCAAACGATAATATCTTACTGATCAGTGCTAAGTTTCCGGCTAACCGTTACGGTACACCGACAACCGAAACCCGCCTTGTTAAGTATGATTTGACCACTAAAAAAACTTCGAGTGTTCTTCCGCGAAGTGTCTTAGATCGTCTCAATTGGATCCCGCAACATCAGGGGCAAATTATCGATCTGATGGCAGATGATCCCGACAATATTTTACTGTCATTAGACGGAATGGGCGAAAACGTAGGCGAAGATAGTGTACTGAAAGTCAATTTAGCGCAGGGTAAATCCAGTTACACCCAAAATGCTAAAAAGAAGATCATCAGTTGGATTACTGACAGGCAACACAAGGTCCGAATTTCGATCTATAACGATGATACTGAGTACCGCATTTATGAACAGGCCGAGCAAAAGAGAGATTCACGTTTACTTTGGACCTTTAAAGCCTTTTCAGAAGACAGTATTTGGCCATTAGGTTTTGATGCTGACCCCAATATTCTTTACGTTCGCGCCTATCACCAAGGTTTCGAAGCCATATTTAAAGTCAATCTGACCGATCCTAAGCTCACAAAAGAATTGGTCTACGCCAATGAAAATACTGACGTTGAAGGTAATTTACTCTATTCGAAACTGAAGAAAAAAGTCATTGGTATCAGTGAAGGTGACGGCGAAGAATACACCTTTTGGGAAAAAGAATATGTGGGCCTACAAAATGGCCTAAAAGCCGTGTTACCCAATGCACACAACTATATTACTCAATTCAGTGCCGATGAACGCCGCTACATAGTGTATTCCACAAGCTCGACCGAGCCCGGCACTTACTATTTTGGCGATAGAGACGAAAAAACGCTTTATCCAATCGCTAACCGATACGGCAGACTCAAGAGTGAACTCCTCGCCGATACCCAATATTTAACTTATGAGGCAAGGGATAAGCTCAAAATCGATGCTTACCTAACCGTGCCAAAAGGGCTTGAAGCCAAGCAACTGCCGACGATTATTTTCCCCCATGGCGGCCCCATCAGTTACGACAGCAACGACTTCGACTACTGGGCACAGTTCTTCGCAAATCGTGGTTATGCGGTATTTCGGATGAACTTCAGGGGCTCGGCAGGTTACGGCTATGAGTTTATGAAAGCTGGCCTAAAAAGCTGGGGACTCGAAATGCAAAATGACGTCGAAGACGGAACTCGCTACCTAATAGATCAAGGGATTAGCGATCCTAAACGTATTTGTATTGTCGGAGCTAGCTATGGTGGTTACGCGGCCTTAATGGGTGCAGCCATGACTCCCGATCTCTACCGCTGCGCCGTGAGTGTAGCGGGTGTCACAGATGTGGCCTATCTAGTGAAATCGAGCCGAAGATTTACTAACTACAAAGTGGTTAAAGAGCAAATAGGGGATGACTTTGATGCGCTCTATGACCGCTCGCCGATCAGTAAAGCCGATAAAATTAACATCCCAGTATTACTGCTACATGGCGATAAGGACAGAGTGGTTAAGGTTCAACATAGCCGAGAAATGTATGACGAACTCAAATCACTGAAAAAACCAGTGGAGTATATTGAGCTGGAAAATGGCGATCATTACCTGAGCAATAACGACAACAGACTCGCGACGTTTAAAGCCTTAGATAAGTTCTTAGCTGATAACCTCAACCCTAAGTTATAACTGAACAGCAGCACTTTAAGCGAATGCAAAATATAAAAAACGCGACTCAGAGGTCGCGTTTTTTATTCAACTCAACAAACAAGATTAAGCGTAAGAATGCTCACCATGTTGGTGATCTGTCACGTCACGTACGCCAGTCAACTCACCTGGGAACATGTCTAACAGTTGTTTCTCGATACCATCCTTCAGGGTGATATCAACTTGAGAACAACCGTTACAACCACCGCCGAACTGCAGTACAGCTACGCCTTCTTTAGTGATTTCAACCAGCATGATATTACCACCATGGCCGGCTAACTGAGGGTTGATCTCAGATTGGATCACGTATTCGATACGCTCGACTAAAGGTGCATCGCCAGACACTTTACGCATTTTTGCGTTAGGTGCTTTGAGCGTGAGTTGTGAACCTAATTGGTCAGTCACAAAATCGATAGTGGCATCTTCAAGGAAAGGTGCACTCTTCTCATCGACCATAGCATTGAAGCCAGTGAACTCGATTTCAATATCATCACTTTCTACTGCATCCGGTGGACAATAAGACACACCACACTCGGCTTGCGAGGTTCCTGGACTGATCACAAATACGCGAATATGAGTGCCTTCAGGTTGATCTGCTAACAACTTAACAAAATGGGCTTGAGCCGCATCGGAAATGGTAATCATGAAAACCTGCTCCGTCAGGGGATACCTGAGTGTTTTAGTAAGAATTAGCCGTATGATACTCCGACTCACCTTTGCTTTGTAGTCCCTTGGGTAGCAAGTTTGTGGATTTTTGCCATAGCGATCACGATTTACTCATCATAAATAAGACTATAAACACCGTATTATGCACGAATAAACAAGTATTCTTTGCAAAAAAAGCGACCCAATTGGGTCGCTTAAGCTAGACATAAAACACAACTTATTTAGCCGCTTCTTGTCCTGCTAGACGACCAAAAACAATAATATCAGTGTAGGCATTGCCACCAAGACGATTAGTACCATGTGTTAATCCTGTCACTTCACCTGCGGCAAATAAGCCGGGAATAGCATTTCCTTGCTCATCCAATACACGAGTATGAGTATCAACCACGAGTCCACCCATTGTATGGTGCACAGAAGGTGTAGCCTTTAAAATCCAATAAGGTCCTTTACTTAAATCAACCAATCCTGAGCGATGATTAAAAGCCTCATCCTTACCAATAGCAGCATAATGATTAACATCTTTGATAGTCGATGCTAGTTTTTCCACTGGAATATCGAAAACCTTCGCCGCTTCTTCCAATGTATCAACTTTATGCATCAGACCATCTTTAGTGAACTCTTTTAGCTCTCCTTGGTGCATAGCAACGGTATGGGCAACATCTTCAATAGCTTGGTTCCATAACACATAAGTATAACGGCCAGGTTGGGCTAAAATGGCTTGTGAGATAACATCGCGGCGCTCTAATTCCTCAACAAAGCGCTCGCCCTTCTGGTTGATTAACACTGCACCAAAGAAGCGAGAGTCTGCAATCAAGGCGATAGCACCAGAGGTTGGGCTACAAATAGGATATGACTGGATATATCCCATATTTTTAGCTGCTGCATGTATTTTTTCTGCCATCACAATACCGTCACCAGTACCACCTGAATGACCAGTGCTACCATAACGTTCATCTAACTCTGGGTTGTATTTTTTGCGCATTTTCATGTTAGATGAGAATCCACCCGTAGCAATCACAACACCGCGTTTAGCATGGTATGTAATCGTTTTTCCATTATAAGTCGCTTCTACACCAACAATTCGACCCGTTTGATCTTGGATTAACTTTTCAGCCTTAGTATTAGTATGGATCGGTAAGCCCACTTCTTCAGCTTTAATAGAAAACTTACTAATCACCTCAGCGCCAGTGTGACCTTTAGGGATTAAGGCCCGTTTAACGCTATGTCCACCAAACTGAAATAACTGATCGGGATAAAATTCTACTTTGACGTAATCCCTTAACCACTCTGCAGCCCCTACAGCATTATCGACCATGGTCTTAACCATTTCAGGATCACCTTTAAAATCGCCACCTTTTAACGTATCGCTAATAAACAGGTCTTTGCTATCAGTCACACCCATATTTTTCTGTACCCAACTACCAGCAACATTCATCTCAGCACCCGAGATCAATGAGTTACCACCAATAATTGGCATTTTTTCAATAATAACGGCAGTTCGGCCTGCGGCCATTGCTTCTAAGCCTGCACTAAAGCCTGCACCACCAGAGCCAATGACCACGACATCATAGGTATATTCTGCAGGAGTTAATGCTTCACTTTTTTTAGCTGAAGCGACAGCAACTAGTGTTACCCCTGCGGCTTCAATACTCTTGCCCACGGCTTCTTTTAGCGCTTTAGACGTCACTGTTGCACCAGTGATACCATCAACCTCGATAGAGTTGTTATCAATAATTGCCTGTTTCACATCTTTAAATACGGCACCTGCAAGGACTTTATTTTCCTTTTGCTTAAGTACATCAATCGCAACAATATGCCCGTCTTTGAATGTTGTTTCGACCTGCACTTCGCCATGCTTACCTTGAGCAGTACCTTGGCTTTTTATTATTTGATGCGTAACTTGGCAGCCAGCAATAATAGCTATCGCAGTTACAGTAAGACCTATCATGGATTTTTTATAATGCATTATTGCTTCCCTTATCAACTTTTATAAAGAGATTGAATATTTGAAATGATCACTAATAGAGATGAGGCCGTATATTTGAAAAATATCAGACCCTCAGATTAATAGTTAAAATTGATAACCAATCGATATACCATACTCAAGCCCATCGTTATATTGCGAACCCCAACTATCATAATGAGTTAGATGCAACTTAGAATATATTGAATCTGTTAGTTTTGTTTGTATAGTTGTTATGATTTGGTGGCCATAACTGTTGTATGAAAAAAGCTCTTGATGTACTTCATCCCTATCGATTTGAGCCTCATAATTTAAGCTTAAACTGTGGTTAAAACCCAAAAAGTCAAATGGATACTTTGCATTCAGTACGACAGCGTAGCCTGATAAATCGTTAAATTTCGCTGATGTAGGTGAAAAATTTCCAAATGTATAGTTCAAACCAACACCATAATTTAATGATAAATCTTTAAATTTAGCATTATGGGTAAGACCAAAATAAAGATTATCCTCAACTAAAGTTTCACTCGCTGATACAAAGTTTTGCGTCCAAAAATTAAACTGAGACTCTCCTAGTCTATTTTCTATTATCATTAACGACTTAATTGTAGTTTTGCCATCTATGTTTTTTTGATTCTCAGCAAGTTCGGCAGGATTTTCTAACTTAACATTAGCAAAATAGGATCCCCAATCTGCAATTCCCAGATGATTTAACTTAACAAAAGGTTGATTAAAAACGCCTGAGTTATCATTTTTCGTGTCGTTTGTGTAGAATTTATAACCTAAATCTACGCTAGTCTTATTCACATCAGCATATACTGAACCACTGACAAAAATCGCGCCAAACAAAGCTGTTATAACACTCTTGTTACACATAAAACCTCTCACATATCCATATATTATTTGAGACAATGTTCTTTTAAAAAAAGAATACTATCCATGCCTGATAAACTTTATTGGATTAATTTACTATAGCTAACATGAAGGCTATGTGATCTAGACCCAAAGGCGCTGTTAGATTTAAAAAGTGTGTGGTTAAATGTAGTAAACATCGATGAAATATATTTAAGTCATTTAGTTATAATTAATTTTGCTATAAACATGCCATTTTTTGATGATGTTGTAAAAAACCAATCGAGTTGATCTGCCAGCCGTTTAACCAACAGTAATCCTAAACCGAATCCATTATGACCGTTACTATTGTAGGAATTAATAATTTCAACACAATGACCTTCTTGAGTAATATTAATATCGACTCCACCATGTTCAATACTATTCCTTAATAAATTACTTATTATTATTTTTAAAGGCTGGAGCTGAACTAGCAAACAAGTATCATCAGCTAATAACTGTATTTTTTGCTCATGACCATGTACTTGTTGCTGCTCCTCGATAATACTGAGAAGTAAAGGTGACAGAGCTACGCTTTCTTTTTCTAGGGTGGAACACTCTTTATTTGTTAACCATAGCAGTGTTTCAATAAGAGACTTCATTTGTCCAGTCGCTTGAGATGCATACAAAGTCGCTCCAGTGAGTTCACCTTGTTGTAAAGCGAGGATTTCGAATGAAGACTGGCATATTGCAACAGGCGTACGTAATTCATGGCTAGCAAATCGCAGAAAATTTAGCTCCCGCTGCTGAGCCTCTTGAAGTTGTAAAATTGAGTTATCTAAAGCATCAACAATAGCCTTTAATTCAGCATATTCTTGTTTCGGTAAGCTAAGTTTCCCTCCTCCCTCCCAATCATGCTGCTTAATCGCATGGCTAATTTGATGGACAGGTGTAATCACTTTACTTTGCATATAAAACGCAAGGCTTGCGCTTGCACAGAAGGTTATCAATACGAGAAGCAAGATTGCAGTCATGTTTTTAGGTGCAAATTGCAAGTCATGGGTAACGCTGTACTGCAGCCAAACATAGAGTGGCTGGCCACTCTGTGTGTAGTACACACTTAAAGCATCAACAAAGGGACCTTCTGCATGCTCATACAGAATTGTATTCGCATCAGTTAAGACTTCATCATTACTTAATTGTCGAATCAGCGGAGGGATATCTGACCAATTAAGATAGACGGTTAAGTTATCAGTTTTTAGAATCGGCTGATTAAGTAATTGTTTTTGCGGTTGAGCATGTTCCGCCATGGTCAGTAATGACTCAGCAGCTTGCCCTGCATTATGTATGGTGACCTCATGCATAGAAATCATACCTGCACACATCATGCACAGTGGTATAAAGCTATTAATACCTAATGTTATTAATAGAAAAATAACACCCCATACTTGGTAGCTCCGCTTGAGGCTAAGCTTAGGAGCTTGCATTGATGTCATCCCTAAGGCTTAGACCGACTCCACGAATCGTATGCAATATTTGTCGTTCAAAGGGTCGATCTATCACCCTTCGTAACAGATGAATATGGCTGCGTAAACTATCACTATCAGGTGCACTATTGGGCCAAATCGTTCGCTCAATCTCTTCTCTACTCACAGTTTCTGGGCTACGCCGAGCTAATAAAACAAGGATCTGCCAGCCTGTTTTAGGTAAAGCAAGAAGCTGTCCTTGGCGATATACCCTATGGTTTCCAAAATCAATTTCTAGCTCACCAATGACTAGCCTTTGAGGCGCCGGACGACGCTGAGCAACCACCTTCAATCGCGCGACGAGCTCCTCCATTGCAAATGGTTTTACTAAATAATCATCCGCGCCAACAGCAAACCCATTCAAGCGCTCATTCAGACTGCTACGTGCGGTTAACATTATTATGGGCGAAGTAATGCACTGTGCTTTCCAGCGTTCACATGCTTCAATCCCATCACCATCTGGCAAATTTAGGTCGAGAATAATAGCATCAAATTGCTGCTGGCTAATGAGCATATCAGCCTGAGCTAGGTTGAAAGCGTAATCGCACTCTATGCCACTCAATTCAAGATATTGAATGATGTTGTTAGAGAGAAGTCGATTATCTTCAACCAGTAATATCAACATATTTAGATCAACTCATATTGATGGGCTAAATGGATTAAGTTTGCTCTATTTGTAGCCCCAAATTTCTTGCGCATAGCTTCCATATGATATTCAACTCCTCTGACACTTATCGGGAGCTGAGTTGAAATTTCGTCATTCTGAAGGCCGTTTGCGACCATGAGCAGGATATCTCTCGCATTATCTTTAAGTAGCGAGCTTTGTAGAAATGGATTGAACAATTGTTTATTACATTCAAACAGCTTGTTTTGGGCTTCCTTTAAAGTATCAGCCAATCCCTCTAATGCTATCTCTGAGTCGCTAAGATGGCTGAGTAGTATGAAGCGGCCTGCCCAATGACGATTAGTGTGGCATGAGATGGGCCAGCTCAAAACACTTTGAATATTATGCTTACTAAACAGTAGGCTGGTCTTATCATTTTTTTCACTCGTGAATCTATACATATAAGATTTTGAAGTATCTAATGAAAATCCAAAATTGAAATCATTGGCTGCAACCTGATTTAAATAAAAACGCTGTAATTCAGCGACAACAGGGGAAGAAGCTATACTGGCGATAGGTTTTCGTAACGCCGTAGGAGAGAACAGATTGGTATCTTTTGAAAAGTGGTAATTTTCATACGCACAATGTGGAACTCCCTGAAACCAGAAACCACAGATACCATGCAGCTTCAAAGAATAGCTTATCGCCTGAATAACATCTTTCAGCGTAGATGCCGCATTTGCATTTGATAGCGCCTGTTTAGCGTCCATAAATACCCTCCAAACGAAATAACATAGGAAGGTACATCAATAAAATTAATAAATAAAACTTATTGATACAGATACTTACACCTTGTCTCAGAATTAAAACTTACTCATTTTCACTCAGTATTTTTGACATAATTTTGACATACACATAGATATAATGATGTGACCGCTATGTTTTAAACAGCGTCAACATCATCCAACAAGCCTGGCGCCTCTGCCCTTGCCAAACACCATACCTGCACATGCACGTATCGCGCTTCGAATAAGCGGGCAATTTCAGAGACTGTGGTGCCTGTCGTGACCACATCATCCACCAGTGCAATACGCTGGAACGCAAAATCATCCGCTAACATAAAGGCATCGTGTAAGTTTCGTCGTCGTTGTGCACCTGAAAGTCCGGCCTGCGGCCGAGTGTCTTGCTGGCGCGTTAATCCCTCGCTCACTAATGGCAGTTGTAATAGCTGTGATAACTCATGGGCAATTAACCACGCCTGATTAAATCCCCGTTGTTGCAAGCGTTTTGGATGCAATGGAACTGGCACTATCGCTTGGGGCAGCGTTATTAATCCTTGCTGTTCTAATAGCTTAATTCGCGCCACTAAGGCGCGGCATAGCACAGGTAAAGCGGCAAGTTGCCCCTGATATTTAATCGCGCCAATCCAAGCACCTAAACCTTGATGGTAACTGCAGGGGGCAACGACTTTACGCGGCTGACGCTTTTGGCATTCCCCGCAGTAATCGACCTCGATTTGCATCGACTTACCGCAGCCTAAGCAAATAGGTCCATGATATAAGCCAGATTGAAGACAAACGATGCAAATGCCCGTCTCTGGGATAGGTATGGATTGGTGGCACAGCAGGCAACGGTTAGGTAAACTGCCCGCCAACCACCCTGTGCCGAGCTGATAGCCTAAACGCATTATCCGCAAAGCAGATTGCGGCCAAATCCTTTTGACAAAGTGCGGCATACATTCACCTAATCCATTTTTGAGGCACTCAAGTGAGCCAAGTGACATCCACAAACCACGCAAATTTGCATATTGAAATCAGAGGCCAAGGGCCAGATCTGGTGATGCTTCACGGTTGGGGAGTCAATAGCGCTGTGTTTACGCCATTACATGAGTCACTGTCTCAGTATAGGGTGCACTATGTCGACTTGCCGGGCTTCGGCCATAGTCAGATGGTGGAAGGTGATCTATTAGCTTGGGTCGATGCCTTAGTCGCCGCATTACCAGAACACGCTATTTGGGCCGGCTGGTCACTCGGTGGGCTCGTGGCGACTCAGGCAGCACTGAGTTATCCACAAAAAATCAAAGGCTTGATTACTATTGCCTCATCCCCTTGCTTTATGGCAAGGGAAGACGAAGCATGGCCGGGCATTCCGCCACAAGTTCTTAATCAATTTAGAGAACAACTTGGGCAAAATTTACCTAAAACTATTGAGAGATTTCTAGCGATTCAGGCCATGGGCAGCGAAACCGCCAAAGAAGATATCAAACGACTGCGCGATCTTGTGCTTGCGCGTCCGTTACCCGATGCCAGAGCCTTAACTCAAGGTCTGAGTATGCTGACCGACATCGACTTAAGGCCGCAACTGACAGAGTTACAGCAACCTTGGCTTAGAATTTGGGGACGACTCGATGGACTCGTCCCCAAACGCGTACAACCTAAGATACCGATCACGCCGCAAATTGAAGATGTGATGCTAGCCAAAGCCTCCCATGCGCCGTTTATTTCCCATCAACAGGAGTTTTTGCAGGTATTTATGCCTTGGTTAGCGTTACAGACACGCTAACGCTTTATCTTTGAGCGATTAATGACTAGTATTTAACCATTAGTGCACCAAGGAATTTTCCATGTTAGTTGTCAGTAACTACCCACAAGTCCCACTAGCGACCAGTAATGTCGCGACGGACTCGGCTCGGGTCGACAACCAACTGAAACCTGTGGTCATTCCCCCACAAGCTGCCACTAAAGGTCATGAAGAACGCGCCTTTAATCCGCAGAATGAACGCACAGCAGATCAAACTCAACAACAAACCAAAACGCTCGAGAATAATCAGCAACAAGTTCAAGAAAAACAGCAGCAACAACAACAATCCTCGCAGCAACAAAGCCAACAACAGCAAGAGAAAAAAGCCCCCCTTGTGGTGGCCGAGCGGGTGTTACCTAAGACGCTTAAAATTGCTGCACGCGGTCAAGCGGCGCTGCAACGTAAGGATATCCGCTTAAAGGTCAGTCAAGGTGCGGCAAATTATGCCAGCAGTAACGCCAAAGCGAATACCAGCAGTGCGGCGCGTCAATCGCTCCAAGGAGAACCGACTCAATTTTATCAACAGCTTGGACAACGTATTGGTCAGTTCTATCAACAACAGACTCAGCCAGAGCAAGAATCTATCATGTCGACGTGGATTTAACTTATTCCAATGGGATTAATCTTTTCCCGCACAAGATGAACAAAAATAATAAACAAAAATGCCGCTAAAAATAGCGGCATTTTTTATGCTGTTTAACGCTTATTTAGGCAAACGATACAGCTCTTGCTGGTAGGCCAAACTGCCCCATAATGCCCAACTTAAGGCTTTCTTCTCTAACGCTGCTGCAGCTGGCGCATAAGGTGTTAACTGCTCAGTTTTTTCGTTATATTCGAAACCTTGAGCCGCTTTTTCTGGCTGCAGGATCACTACATCTTTACCTTCCATCAGGGCAAAGTTTTTATCGTATTGCATTAACGCGCGTCCAGGCCAATCATCGCTGACCTGGGTCAAATCTCGGCCCAGCATAGGATAAGAGTCTGAAATACCAATCAATGATAGAAGTGTTGGCGGTAAATCAATTTGGCTCACAATACGATGATCGCGTTTTGGCGCTAAATTATCCCCAATGATTAAACCCGGAATACGAAAACGTGACACTGGCACCAGATCCGCGCCACCCACTCGACTGTCATGATCGGCAACCACGATAAAAATCGTGTCTTTCCAGTAGTCTGCATTTTTCGCGAGTTTAAAAAACTCACCAATCGCATAATCGGCATATTTCGCCGCATTGTTGCGGGTTTGCTTAGGTTGCTCGTACAGCTCAATACGATCATCAGGGAATTCGAATGGATCGTGATTGCTCGAGCTAAAAACTAGACTAAAGAAAGGCTTACCTTCACTGTGTAGACGCTCAAACTCACTATTCGCCTTGCGCATTAAGTCTTCATCAGAGGCGCCCCACGAGCCCACAAAGGCCGGAGATTTATAATCTTTCTGATCTATGATGTCACTAAAGCCGTTGCCCAAAAAGAAGCTACGCATATTGTCGAAATGGCTCTCACCACCATAGATAAACTGCGTGGTATAGCCATGATTTTTAAGTAATTCAGCTATGCTGAAGAAGCCAACTTGGCTCTTACCCAGTTTCACCACAGCACGAGCTGGCGTCGGGGTAAAACCTGTCGTTACGGCTTCTATCCCGCGCACTGAACGAGTACCAGTAGCGTACAAGTTATCGAAATACCAACCTTCTTTGGATAAGGCATCGATATTCGGAGTCAGGGGTAAACCACCTAAACTCCCCACAAAACGTGCGCCTAAACTCTCTTGCAGTAGGATCACTAAGTTCTTTGGCTTTCCGGTATAACTGGCTTGGTTAAAGCTTAGCGATGGGATATCTGTTGAGGTAAATGCACTGTCAGGACGACCACTTTCCTGTCTTATGGTCGTAATAATCTCAGCGTTATCTAACTTGCCATACACTTTAGAGGCATCTTCTTCACTGCCCATCTGCTTGATGGCAAACACTAATGAATAGGCTGAGTTGATGACTAAAGAGTTCACTAATGGATCGTCGGCAAACGCTACCATAGCAGGGTTAATCGGTCTATGGCCTAAGGTTGAACGCGCACCCAATAACGTCATGGAGATAACAAGTACTGCCAACACAGGACGCCAGTACCAGCGCGGGAAACGTAAATTTTTAGTGAGCTTACCGCTTAACACCCAGCCGCCCCAAAGCGTACCTATAGTTAATAGCACGGAGAAAATCAGCTCAAGTTTGCGACCCGCCCACAGCATAGAAAGCACTTCTTTCGGATAGATCAGATATTCCACATACAGGCGATTCGGGCGAATACCGTATTCTTCAATAAACGCAGGGGTCGATGCTTCTAAAAAGAGGATGATCCACAGACCGACAGTTAACCACACCCGTAAAATTGGCTGCCACAGACGGCCAATAAAATGATCACCCGAAAACAATGCGGTTCCTAAGGCAGCAATACCCCATAACCAGCACAGGGTAGCGATATCGACGCGTAAACCTTGGATTAAGAGATGCGACCAACCCTCCACCGCGGCCACGCGTTCGGCTTGCCACAGCCCTAAAGCGATACGGCTCGCAGTAGCAATAAAAAGCACTAATAGCGAGAAAATAAAGATGGCGCGGAAAGGCCCATGGGCATTGTTATGCCCGCGAGGTGATAAACCAGATTGCATGTGTTACCCCAAAACGTATAAAGAGCCACTCAGCGTTGGAGTGTCAATTTGAAAAAAATCGGTGAATAAGCTGTGCTATGACAACCGATTTTGCTTAACGTTGCATTAAATGCCGACTTTATATTCCCTAAGACGACATTGATGCAACAATTTTGTGAGTAACATGTAAAAAAGTCGACTCGGACATGGCTTAAGTCCGAGTCTTAACGGTTAACGCTTACTTTTTCAGCTTAGCGAAGGCATCGGCAAAGGCATTACCCATGGCCGCGTTCGCTGGCGCTTTAGGTGCTTGCTTTTGCGCAGGACGCGCAGCAGGTTTCGTCGACTGTGGCGCCTTACCGTTATGAGTTCTGGCAGGATTGTGCGGTCTTTGCTGCGACTTGCTTTGGTCGATAGCTTCATCCAAACGCATGCTCAAACCGATACGACGACGCTCAACGTCAACTTCCATCACTTTAACTTTGACCACATCACCCGCTTTCACGATTGTGTGGGGATCGCTAATAAACTTGTCGGTCAGTGAGGAGATATGCACCAGTCCATCTTGATGCACGCCAATATCGACGAAGGCACCAAAATTAGTCACGTTGGTCACCACACCTTCGAGCACCATTTCAGGTTTCAAGTGTTTAAGTTCTTCCACGCCATCTTTAAACTTGGCGGTTTTAAACTCACCACGGGGATCGCGTCCCGGCTTATCCAGCTCGGCTAAAATATCCGTCACAGTTGGTAAACCAAACTCCGCCGTAATGAACTCTTCAGGTTTGATGCTGCGCAGTAGATCTGAGTTACCCATCAGGCTCGCCAGCTCCACTTGCTTAGTCTTAGCGATAGTTTCCACTAACGAATAAGCCTCAGGATGCACAGACGAGGCATCAAGTGGATTATCACCTTCACGAATACGTAAAAAGCCCGCCGCTTGCTCATAGGCTTTAGGCCCTAAACGTGGCACTTTCAGCAGCTCTTTACGATTCTTAAACTGACCATTAGCATCGCGATAATCGACCACGTTTTTCGCTAACGTCTTGTTTAAACCCGCTACTTGCGACAACAAAGGTGCTGAGGCCATGTTGAGATCCACACCCACGCCGTTTACACAGTCTTCCACCACGGCTTCCAGCGAACCCGATAATTGGCTTTGGCTCACGTCGTGTTGGTATTGGCCCACACCGATAGACTTAGGCTCAATCTTCACCAGTTCGGCTAACGGATCTTGCAAACGACGCGCGATAGACACAGCACCACGAATCGAGACATCGAGATCAGGAAACTCCAGCGCCGCCAATTCCGATGCCGAATACACAGACGCGCCCGCTTCGCTGACCATCACTTTAGTCAACTGTGGATGGGTATCTTTCACTGCGGCAATCAGCTCAGCGGCCAGCTTGTCGGTTTCCCGTGATGCCGTGCCGTTACCAATCGCAATTAATTCAACTTTGTGCATTTTGACTAAGTTAGCCAAAGTACGGATCGACTTTTCCCACAGATTTTGCGGTGCGTGCGGGAAAATCGTCGCATGGCACAACATCTTACCCGTGTTATCGACAACAGCCACTTTCACGCCGGTACGTAAACCTGGATCGAGTCCCATGGTGGCTTTCGCGCCCGCTGGAGCGGCCATCAATAAATCGCCTAAGTTACGGGCGAAGACTTTAATCGCTTCGGCTTCGGCGCGTTCACGCATTTGCGAAATAAACTCGGTTTCCATCTGCAGCGCAATCTTGACGCGCCATGTCGCCGTCACCACGGTTTTCAACCATTGATCGACGCTGCTATCACCTAATTTCAGCCCTAAGTGATCGCAGATAATTACTTCGCAATAACTGCCTTGGCCCGCTTCAGCAGCAGGATCGGCATTCATAGATAACGCTAAGAAACCTTCGTTACGGCCACGCAGCATCGCCAGCGCACGGTGAGAAGGGATCTTCGCTAACTGTTCGGTATGCTCGAAATAATCACGGAATTTCGCGCCTTCTTTCTCTTTACCTGCAATTAAGCGGCTTTCTAACACACTGTTTTGGCTTAAATGTTCACGCACTTTACGCAGTAATTCCGCGTCTTCGGCATAGCGCTCCATCAGGATATAACGCGCGCCTTCAAGCACTGCTTTCACATCGACAAAACCCGCTTCGCTATTGATATAACCCGCCGCTTTGGTTTCAACATCGGCGCTACGGTCAGCCAGTAAGGCATCGGCTAATGGTTCAAGCCCAGCTTCGATAGCGATTTGGCCCTTAGTGCGGCGCTTAGGTTTGAAGGGCAGATATAAATCTTCGAGACGTGTCTTGCTGTCTGCGTCATCAATAGCCCTTTGTAATTCTGGCGTTAACTTACCCTGAGCTTGGATGCTAGACAGGATCACTTGGCGTCTGTCGTTCAGCTCACGCAGGTAACCTAAACGTGTGTACAAGGTACGCAGTTGCGTATCGTCTAATCCGCCCGTGGCTTCTTTACGGTAGCGGGCAACGAAGGGAACCGTCGCACCATCGTCAAGCAGAGTGATGGTTGCGGCAACTTGTTGCTCACGAACATTCAGTTCTTGAGCGATAATCTGAGCGATGTTATGTGCATTAGTTTGCATAAATAAAGTGTCGTGCCTAACTGTAAAGTAAGTCGTTATTGCGCCAAAGATACCACAGGCGCCCCGTATGTTTCATGCTAAAGCCTAGGTCAAAGCAGAGTCTTTGATCTTTCCCCGTCATGCCATGGTGACCGCAGCGGTTGTCACGGCGGCAACTCTGTCGCTAATCTGCCTCGCTGGCGAGAGTGGTTTCAAAAGGAGTGTAACGGATCTGATTGATATACCACTCTTTTGGACCCGATGGCGTTTGCACTACCACCTCATCGTCCACTTGCTTGCCGATTAAGGCACGCGCCATGGGCGAGTCTATGGTGATGTAGCCCAATTTGGTATCGAGTTCATCTTTACCGACGATCCGATAACGCACGCGATCACCGGCTTCATTTTCAAGCTCAAACCAAGCACCGAAGAATATTTTACCTTCCTGCTGCGGCGAGTAATCGACAATTTTTAATTCTTCTAACCGCTTGACTAAGTATCTGACTCGGCCATCAATTTGTCTTAACAAACGCTTGTTGTAGGTGTAATCAGCGTTCTCACTACGGTCGCCTTGCGCCGCCGCTTCTTGGACTTTAAGGGTGATTTGCGGCCGATATTCTTTCCACAAATACTTCAATTCTTTATCTAAAGTTTGCCAACCCTGTCGGGTGATCAAATGCGCTTTCATGCTCATTACTCAATCGTTGGATTAAACGACCACAATTGATGCGGGATATTATATTGGACTGATGATACTCAGACTGGACACTAAAGTTAACTCACTAAATCATCTCTGTGCATAATGGCGATGAAATCACCGCTTTTGCTGATGCCCATTTAGTTACAATTTCACCCTTAGCGTGAATAAACGCGAGTATTCCCATGCAATTTCATTTGCTTAGTATTAACATTGGGCAATAAATGTCAGCATTTATCGCATTCAAGCCACTAAGGTGAGCTAGTCGCCTAGGTTGAATGCGGCTATATTAGGCAGATTCGTTTTCAATTTCAGCCAGTTGGTTAATCTTAACTGTTTCTCGTCAGTAGAATAAGCACCAATCTGAGCAATTAAAGGACATCCCATGGGACAAGAAACCTCGAAAATCCTCGTCGTCGATGATGATATGCGCCTACGAGCGTTACTCGAGCGTTACCTGATGGAGCAAGGTTATCAGGTGCGCAGCGCGGCCAATGCCGAGCAGATGGACCGCCTATTAGAACGCGAAAACTTCCATTTACTCGTGCTCGACTTGATGTTACCCGGTGAAGATGGCCTGTCTATCTGCCGCCGTTTGCGCCAGCAAGGTAATCCTATTCCGATTGTGATGCTGACGGCCAAGGGCGATGAAGTCGACCGTATTATTGGCCTAGAGTTAGGCGCCGACGATTATCTGCCAAAACCTTTTAATCCACGGGAATTACTCGCACGGATCAAAGCCGTGATGCGTCGCCAAACCCAAGATGTGCCCGGTGCGCCCGCCCAGCAGGAAGCGCAGATCAGCTTCGGAGAGTTTTCGCTAGATTTAGCCACCCGTGAGATGTACCACGGCGACGAATCGATTGCGCTCACTAGCGGTGAGTTTGCCGTGCTTAAAGTGCTCGTCACCCATCCACGCGAGCCCTTGTCTCGGGATAAGTTGATGAACCTCGCCCGTGGCCGCGATTATTCTGCGCTAGAACGCTCCATCGACGTACAAGTGTCACGTCTGCGGCGTTTAATCGAGAAAGATCCTGCGAATCCGCGTTACATTCAAACTGTGTGGGGATTAGGTTATGTGTTTGTGCCCGATGGCGCCGCGCGTCGATGAGCCGCATTGCCATCTTAATCTGCTGTGGTTATTGAGCCCACGATGAAAGCTAAGTTTTGGTGGCGGTTTGTCCCTCGCAGCGCGTTTAGCCAAACCGTGATGCTGATTGGTTGTCTATTGCTGATCAATCAGCTGGTGTCTTACGTCACGGTTGCCGTCTATGTGCTTAAGCCAAGCTACCAACAAATCAATCAGTTAATCGCTCGCCAAGTCAAATTGCTGTTTGTCGATGGCATAGATATTGGCCGTGAACACTTAACCATAGTCGATGCCCTCAATGCCAAAGTCCACGACGATGGCATGAAGATTTACAATCAACAGCAAGCGCGTGAAGCTGGCATTGAGCAAGCGACCTACTATGGTTTCTGGTCGGCGCAGATGTCGGAATATCTCGGCGGCGACGCCGAAGTGCGCGTCACCCACGGCAGCGTATTGCAGATTTGGATCCGCCCACCACAGGCGCCCTCGATTTGGATAAAAGTGCCGCTTATCGGCCAGAATGTTTCAGACCTTTCGCCGCTCACCCTTTATTTAATGGTCATAGGCGCCCTCAGCGTCGCTGGGGGGTGGTGGTTTGCCCGCCAACAAAACCGCCCACTTAGACGACTACAAAAAGCCGCGATTGCCGTTTCCCGCGGTGAATTCCCCGACCCCTTGCCGCTTAATGGTTCGAGTGAAATTGTCGAAGTGACCAACGCCTTCAACCAGATGGCGCACAGCATGAAACAGCTGGAACAGGACAGAGCGCTATTGATGGCGGGGATTTCCCACGACTTGCGCACGCCGCTCACCCGTATTCGTCTCGCATCTGAGATGATGGTTGAGGAAGATCAATATCTTAAAGATGGCATAGTCAACGATATCGAAGATATGGACGCCATCATCAGCCAGTTTATTGCGTATATTCGCCAAGATCAGGAAACCAGCCGTGAGCTAGGCCAAATCAATAAACTCATTCAAGATGTCGCTCAAGCAGAGGCCAATCGCGCCGGCGAAATTGAAGTGGTGTTAACTGACTGCCCAGAAGCTCAATTCCAAGCGATTGCCATCAAGCGGGTACTGAGTAACTTAGTCGAAAATGCCTTTCGCTATGGTTCTGGCTGGATCCGCATTAGTTCGCAGTTCGATGGCAAACGTATCGGTTTTAGTGTTGAAGATAATGGCCCAGGAATCGACGAGTCACAAATTACCAAACTATTTCAACCCTTTACCCAAGGTGATATCGCCCGAGGCAGTGTCGGCTCAGGCCTAGGTCTCGCCATCATCAAACGGATTATCGATAGACACCAAGGGCAAGTCACCCTCTCCAACCGCGCCGAAGGCGGTTTAAGAGCCCAAGTGTGGCTGCCGCTGGAATAGCGCGAGATCACATATCGGCAAATCAAATGACAACGCTGACATTCATGTGAGCGCTTGTCATATTAATGTCACGCTAAATTCATAAACTCAGAACAGTTAGCTGGCTCTGACAATTATGAAGATTGCAAAATGAAAATTTCAACGCTGTCGCTCTCTGCTTCTGCCCTGTTGTTATTGCTCGCGGGATTATTAGCGGCCGTAGTGCTGTGGAGTAGTGATCAGCGACAAAATATAGAACAGCAAACACTCACACTGCAAAGCATACAAGAAGACTTCCTCGTCGGCGTACGCCGCGATCTCGACGGCTATCTCGCCAGCGGCAACTCTAGCCAACTTGAACAAGCTAAAACTAAACTCAGCGCCATTAAGAACCAGCTCACAGAGCTTAATCTCGCCACCATGGGCGCTACCGATAATGACTTGCAAGCAAGTCTCAGCAGCTTCATTCAAGATTTAGATACCAAGTACCGCGCAGCGGGTAAACTCGCTGGCAACCCGCGACAACTGCTGGCCCACGCCGAATCTGAAATGCTCGACTATAACCGTCGTTTGGGCAGTTATGCCGATAAAGGCTTAGCCACAAATGCGGTGGTCGCCGAACAATATCTGCAATTGAGCCGCGATTTACCTTCCATCGTCTATCAACTTTCCCAGCTGACCGATGGCTATCTGATCGGCAAAAATCAGCAACTCAAGGGCATTTTAGACAGCACCAGCAAAGAGCTAAATACATGGCACGACACCCTCAGCACACTGCCGTTAATCGGTGTATATGAGCAGCAAGAAGCCGATGAGTTTGCCCTCGGTGCCAGCGAACCAGAACAGATTGAAGTCGGCGAAAGTGACCGCAGTGAACTGCTGAGTCTCGCCAATCGATACAACAAAGAAGTCGCCAACACCCACCAATTGCTGCAAGCCAACCAAGAGATGCAAGATCAACTCATTCAAGCGATTAGCAATGTGGAACAACAGCTTATTGGCTTAGGTGAGGCTCAGGCAGCGAAGAATCAACAGCTTAAATATGAGCTACAACTGATCCTCTACACTATGGTTTCCATCATGGCCTTGTTTGCTATAGGTTATTTAATCCTGCAGCAAAATCGCGTCGTCAAACCGCTGAAACGTCTTAATCAAGCCTTTATGAAATTAAGCGAATCGAACAGCCGCGAGCGTTTAGACATTAATCGTCGCTGCGAGACGGGCCAAATCGCAGGTCATTTCAACCAGTTGCTGCAAAGGTTTGAACAGGAAGATGAGGCACAACGCCAGCAAATCACTAAGGTTTCTCAATCATTAAGCCAACTGGTTGCGCGCATTACTCAGCTATCGCAGCACACAGAGCACACTCAGACGATTGTGGCCGATACGCAAACACAGACCGAACATATCCGCAGCCTCGCCAATGAGGTGAGCCACACTTCGGCACTCGTGGAAGACAGCGCCGCCGAAACCATGCGCCAAATGCAGTCGAGCCAAACTGAAGCCGAGGCCGTACTCAGCGCAACTGAGCAGACGCAAACCGCCGTAGGCCTTTGCCATGCTTCCCTTGAAAGCCTGAATAACTCAGTGACGGATGTGTCGAAAATCATTGATGTGATTGGCAATATCGCCGAACAAACTAACTTACTTGCCCTCAATGCCGCCATTGAAGCTGCGCGGGCGGGAGAGCAAGGTCGCGGCTTTGCCGTGGTGGCCGATGAAGTGCGAAATTTAAGTCAGCGCACCCAAGTGTCCTTAAACGAAATCGTGAAAATTCTGCAGCAACTGACCCAATCGAATCATGCCCTCAGTGAGAGTGTCGATGGCATAGCACAGGCCACCAGCAGTCAAAAACTGCGCGCTCAAAGCCTATGGCAAGTGGCGCAAACGGTGCAAAACCAAGCGAGCGACATGGCCAATACCGCGAAACAAGGCTCGCTCAATGCCAAGGAGCAAGTCGATTATCTCGATCAATTTGTGCGCACTATGGATAGCTTAAAAGAGCAGGCACAAACCAGTTCACAACAGAGTGAAGTCATAGCCCAAGAAGTGCAGCAGAGCGTCGAGGATATTGAGACCAGTTTAGGCATTGCCGATGCTGGTAACTTAGCACCACAGTCGCGGGCCGCTTAACCCACTAAAATACCAATAAAAATGGGAGCCTAAGCTCCCATTTATTTTGATGTCCGATTACGTTCGGACCTTAATCATTACAGTGCAGCTAAAACCACTTCGGCTTTACTGGCTTCAAAAGCCTTTGGCTCTTCAACATTCAGCAGAGTCACTACGCCGTTATCTATGATCATGGCGTAACGTTGTGAACGCACGCCACCAAAACCAGCTGTATCCATTTCTAAGCCTAACGCTTTAGTAAAGCTGGCATCGCCATCGGCTAGCATCATCAATTCAGAGGCATTTTGCGCTTCGCCCCACGCTTTCATCACGAAGGCATCGCTCACAGCAACACAGGCAATCAAATCCACGCCTTTCGCTTTAAATTGATCGGCTAATACGACATAGCCAGGTAAATGCGCTTCAGAACAGGTCGGAGTAAACGCACCGGGTACAGCAAACAATACCACTTTTTTACCAGCGAACAGTTCAGTAACTTGGTGATTCACCATGCCATCTTTCGTTAGTTGGCCTAATGTAGCTGCTGGTAGTGTTTGACCTTGAGCAATCATATTTATCTCCATTTAGTTAAATTAACCTGACCATACTAGCCCTATTTACCTGAGATAAACACAGAGAGAAAAAAGGGTGATTAGCCGCGAGTGCGATTCATCCGCAGCCCTGCACACAAACCGAGGAATAACAGACCCAATACCGATAAGCTACCGCCACTTTCTTCGACGACTATGACATCAGGCTCTCTGTCTCGATCGCTACTTTCCAGTGGCAACGCATACAAACCATCGGTTTCATCGGCACTAATGGTCGCGACAATGTCGCTGTAACCCACTTCGTACACATCGATTAGCACATCGTAGTGGTCCGTCGCATAACCCGTGTAGAGCGTGGTCAGCACTTCATAATCGTCCTGTGTTGAATCGCCATAAATAGTAAACACGTCCGTGGTGTAGTAATGCACCCAAGGGCCGCCATTACGGCTGAGATAAAGCTCGGCAAATAAGTCAGCTCTTTCATTAAGATACGCTCCGTTAACATCGACGTCGAAGGTCACACTAAAGGTTTGATAAAACCCATCGTAGTCAAAGTCTTCGAACAAACGACTGCTGGCATCAAAAATCGAAAAGCTGTGATACACAGGGGCGCGGTAGGGATCTTCACTAGTCGCGCTCGAACTCGGCATGCCTTGGCTCGCATGTTTCGCAGTCACTTGCTCACGCGTCATCGGCGATGCGCCCATTAGTTGCACGCGGTTTGCCGTCGGCGCTTTAGAGGATAACGCGGGCGCCAAGGATTTAACGGCTGCAGCGGCAGCTTCAGTGACATTTTTTGCGGGCGCAGCTTGTTGTAACAGGGCTAAAGCTTGCTGTTCCTGCTCGGCTGCTTGCTCGCTGTTTTCAGCTTTTTTGGCAATGCCGACACTGGCCGCAGTAAATGGCATTAAGCTTTGCGATGATTCCAGTTCGCGGGGCTGAGCGCTGACGGCAGTGGACGCTAAAAACAGCGCGGCAATGGCCGTCGCTTTAACGAAATGGGTGTTAACCCGACAGTTAACTGTGGCTGCCATACCTTGTTTATTGAGTGTGTTCATCTTGAATACCCCATGGATAACCCGTTCAAATTGGAGCCATTAAAGTGCAATGAAGGTGAACATAAGCTGAACATCAACATTTAGTGTTCTTAGCGCGACAATACGTTCAGCCTTAGTTCATCTGGATTAGCCGACACTAGGGCATATTGAATGCGAGCATAGGAATAGACTCGCTGACAGAGCTTCAGTTCTGTCACGAATAACAAAATGACTACCAAAGTTAATTTTGATGGAATTGTGCCAACCAATTGGCTGATCTCTATGTGTTTGTTAAGGTGATGAGGTATTCTTAGTCGACTCGATAAGTTATCCATCTCACCCATTAACTTAAGATCGCCGAACATTGCGGGTACCAGATATGAAACTTGGTTTGACATTGGCCCTAATCGCTTGCTTGTTTGCCTCCTTTGGCAGCATGGCAGGCAATGATAGACAGAATGATCGCAACCAAGGTGCGAAGAATGAGCAGCGCCGTCTGGCGGTCAATAGCCCAGATCAAGCTGTGGCTATGGTGCAGCGCCAATACCAAGGCAAGGTACTGAGCGTGCAATCCAGCGGCTCAGGGTATCGGGTTAAGCTCCTCAATAATGACGGCCAAGTGTTTTCTGTCTCAGTGGATGCCGCTACTGGCCGAGTGTCGAGGAACTAACTATGCGATTGTTATTGGTTGAAGATGATTTAGAACTGCAGGCGAACTTAAAACAACATCTGCTCGATGCCCATTACAGTATCGATGTGGCGAGCGATGGTGAAGAAGGCTTATTTCAAGCACTCGAATACAACTATGATGCGGCGATAATCGATGTCGGTTTGCCTAAACTTGATGGTATCGCGCTTATCCGCAGCGTACGCGAACAGGAACGCGACTTCCCAATCCTAATTTTAACCGCGAGGGACAGCTGGCAAGATAAGGTTGAAGGACTCGACGCTGGTGCCGACGACTACCTGACGAAACCTTTTCATCCCCAAGAACTGGTCGCGCGGCTAAAAGCCCTGATCCGTCGCTCTGCCGGCAAGGCCAGCCCTTTGATTTATAACGGGCCCTTTAGCTTGAATACCAGCAGCTTAGAAGTGCGTAAAGGTGAAGAGTTGGTTAACCTCAGCGGCTCTGAATACAAGTTATTCGAATTTTTTATGCTGCATCAGGGCGAAGTGAAATCTAAAACCGTATTGACGGAGCACATCTACGATCAGGATTTTGATTTAGATTCAAACGTCATCGAAGTCTTTATCCGCCGGTTACGCAAAAAACTCGACCCTGATAATCAATACAACCTGATTGAAACCCTGCGCGGCCAAGGTTATCGCCTAAAAGCGTTAACGCCCGAGCCAACTGCCGATGAGTAAACGTGCCATTGTGTGGCAAGTATTGAACTCCCTTAAAGCGCGCTTAGTGATTAGCGCGCTATTGTTTATCTTAGTGTTATTGCCTTTGATCGGCGTCGCCTTAAACGATGCCTTTACCGAGCAAGTTAAAAGCGCGACCAAAAATGAACTCAGCGCCTATGTCTATTCGATACTCGCGGTGACGGAAGTCGAGAATAAACAAATATCTATCCCAGAATTAGTACTCGAAAATCGTTTTAACCTCATTCAATCTGGGCTGTATGCCATTGCGACCACTGAAGATGCCAGCGGCAAACAAACGATCGTGTGGCACTCGCAATCTTTTATGGGCATGATGCCACCACCGCATTTTACCATCCCAGCAACGGGTCAAAGTGACTTTGAGCAAATCGAGCTCGCCGAACAACCCCATTTGATTTATAGCTTTAGCGTCAGTTTCGCCAGTCAAAATCAAAACGTGCCTGTGACGATTCACATCATTAAGGACGAGCGCGAATTTCAGCAGCAAATCGATCAATTTAACCAACAGCTTTGGACTTGGCTGCTGATCCTCATGTTCGTCATGCTCGTGTTCCAACTGAGCTGGCTAGTGTGGACGCTGCGGCCATTGGCACGCTTTACCCAAGAATTACATTCCGTCGAGCAAGGTAAGTCGATGCAGCTAAGTAGTCAGTACCCCACTGAATTACAAGCAGTTGCTCGGCAGCTCAATATTTTGCTCAATACCGAACAAACCCAGCGCAAACGCTATCGTAATGCCTTGGCCGATCTTGCCCACAGCCTCAAAACACCGCTGGCGGTGATCAAGAGTCAGGCCGACTTAAGCGAAGCCTCCAGCGAGCAAGTGTCGGTGATCAGCCGCATTATTGGCCACCAGTTGAAACGCGCCCAAACGGCAGCGGCAGCCTCGTGGCATTTAGGGATTCGAGTCGATGACGTCGCCGCTAAGTTATTACGCACCTTAGCTAAAATTTATCGTGAGCCGCAAATCAATCTCAGTGGCGAGATGGCTGACGAAGCAGTATTCAAAGGTGATGAAGCGGATCTCACGGAAATTCTCGGTAACGTGCTCGACAACGCCTGCAAAGCGGCAAAGTCCACGGTTAAATTAACCGTGACCGGCGATGCCTATCAATTGCTGATCTGCATCGAAGATGATGGGCCAGGGATCAGTGAAGCGCTGCAAAATCAAATCTTTGAACGCGGTATTCGTGCCGATTCCTATCATCAAGGTAATGGTATTGGGCTTGCGATCGTGCGCGATTTAGTCGACAGCTATAACGGCAGAATTTCAGTCTCACGTTCAGAAACCTTGGGCGGCGCCAAGTTCAGCATCAGCTTTGTGCACTCAATTTAATGATTTAGTTTCAATACCATAGATTTAAACTCCCACCTAAATTGCGGTTAAAAATAACTTTTTAACCGTAAAATGCTTTCAGCTTATGTTCATATTCAAACGCCTATGATGCCCATAACATCCTCGAACAGGATTATTGGAGCAAACCATGAACAGACTACATCGATGGAATTGGCTAGTGTTAACGGCGGCATTAGTGGCCTTGCCTTTCACTACCACAGCACAAGCTGCGGGCGTATCTGTGAGCCAAGGCTCGAGCGCTGCGGCAAGCCAAGCCGAACTCGAACAAATGCTGGCGCCTATTGCCCTGTATCCCGATAGCTTATTGACCCACATACTTATTGCCTCAACTTATCCACTCGAAATCGTGCAGGCACAACGTTGGTTAACCCAGCGCCCCAAATCATCAGTCGATCAACTGATGTCGCAAGCCGAAGACCAAGATTGGGACCCGAGCGTCAAAGCTTTGCTGGCCTTTCCGACGCTGCTGCAAAAAATGAGTGAAGATCTCGACTGGACTCAAAGACTCGGTGAAGCCTTCTTAGAAGATGAAGGCCAAGTGATGAACAGCATTCAATCCCTAAGGCAACAGGCTGATAAAGCGAATAGCTTAGCGGACATGGATAACATGGCGATCACCCGCGCCAACAATCAGATCATCATAGAACCCGCTAAGCGAGAAATCGTCTACGTGCCCTATTATGATCCGCGCGTGGTTTATGGCACATGGCGCTGGGGTGTGGCTTATCCACCCGTGTATTGGGAATTTGGCGGCTATGCTGGCTATCCCTATCGTCCGAGTCATAACCATTTCTACTGGTCACCTGGCATCCATATTTCCTTTAACTACTTCTTCAGTTCATTCCACTGGCACAACCATAAAGTGGTCGTGATCGACTATCGCCATTCACATCGTTATCGCCCACGTGAAAGATACACGGTCAGCTATGGTGCCCAGCCTTGGAAACATAAACCCGAACATAGACGTGGCGTGAGTTACCACAACCCCGTCGTGAAGCAACGCTATTACAACGAAGACAAGTATCGCGGTAGAGATTCACACTCTAGCGGCAGTAAGCAGCACTTCAATAGTCAATATTCGAAGTCAAAAGAACGCCAAGATACCCATAGCAATCAAAGTAATATGAGTAATCAGGGTCATAAGAGTCGTGACAATAAGGACTATCCCAACGCCAGTCGTGAACGTGATAACCGCGCACCGAGTTATCAAAAAACGCAGGCCGAGTTAAAAGAACGTCGCGCAGCGACTATGGTACAAACGCCGACTCACAAGGATCGTAATGACGCGCAATCGAGACCCGTGCAGTCAAAGCCTATGCCATCGAAGGAGCCGCAGCAAAGGCAATATCAAACTCGGGAGTCACAGCCGCGTAATGTCGATCAACAAAGGACGCAGCCACAAAGGCAAGAAAATCCAAGGACTGCGACCCCAAGAGTTGAAACGCCACGACCTGAGACAAGACGCGCAGAACCGCAACGTATTGAACAACCAAGACAAGCAGCGCCAAGACAACGCGAAGACGTGAGAGTGAGACAAAGTGAGCCACGCCAAAATGCGCAAACCGCTCGCTCGGTAGAACATAACCAAGGTCGCTCAACTCAAAGCCAAGAACGCCGTCATAGGGAATGATCGCGCTATGGCCGCAGTAACACAAAGAGCGCAGTTAACTGCGCTCTTTTTTTTAAATCAGTTGTTTTTAAATCACTTAGTTTTAAACCGCTTAAAACTTCAAGGTCAGGGACTGACCTTCACCCATTCCCTGCCACTCGATGCTCAGATCCATAATCTCATTAAGAATATGTTCAAAGTCCGATTGGCTAACGGTTGGAACGGCTAGGTCACGGCTGTTACAGGCTTGCTCTAACAGATAAATAAAGCCGTTATAGGTTGGCGTTTCACCCGACCAGAGTAGTGACTGCAAGGTTTCGACTATGGATTCGGTTTGCCACACTTCCGTTTTATCTGCGATGGCGCGGGAGGTTTCGTTATGTTCTAAGGCGAAGCTGATATCGGCGCCAGCTCTGACCTGCGAGAAGAAAGCCCCTTGAATATGCAGGCGTTTTTCAACAACATAATGGATCATATCGTGGGGAGCAATGCCCTGTTCTGGCATTTGGGTTTGAGTCGCACTACCGTCCATGCGCACGCAGCGCAACTGACCATAACGCTGGGTTCCTTTGGTGAAGATGACTTGCATAAAACCATCCTTAGTATTTCGATTAACGCATACATAATGCGAACTCAAGTATAGTCCAACTCTGCGCCAGCATTAGAAAAACAGCAAGACTCTGCCGTTATAAATTACGCTGGATAAAGCGGAAACACTCTTCTGCCGCTAAGGGTTTACTAAAGTAAAACCCTTGCACTAAGTCGCACCCCATCCTCGACAATAATACCAACTGCGCCTCGTTTTCAACCCCTTCAGCCACCACAGTTAGCCCCAACTCATGGGACATAGAAATGGTCGCAGCACTGATAGCAGCATCGTTCGGATCGCTTTCAATATCCTTCACAAAGGAGCGGTCGAGCTTCAATCTGTCTAAGGGCAAGAGTTTCAAATAGGATAACGAGGAATAACCCGTACCGAAATCATCAATCGCAAGTTCGATACCATGCTGGCGCAATTCCGCTAACAGGCGCGCATTCTGCTCCGGATATTGCATCGCCACACTCTCGGTGATTTCGAGCTCCAATGCCCCTTTGCCCAACTTATGCTTTAAAAGCACATTGGTGATATCGGCGACAATGCTATCTTTGCGGAGTTGATGCGCCGACAGATTCACCGCCATTCGCAGCTCGGTCGCCCCCGCAGCGCGCCAAGCGGCAAGCTGCGCCATCGCGGTTTCTAACACCCATTGGCCGATAGGAATGATCATGTCGATCTCTTCAGCAATGGGAATAAAGCGGTCTGGCGCAACCATGCCAAATTCGGGATGTTGCCAGCGCACTAAGGCTTCGACACTGACCACTTGCCCAGTGCGGATATCAATTTGTGGCTGATAATGCAGTCGTAATTCATCGTTAGCGAGCACTTGCCTGAGGCCAGTTTCAATTTGCTGGCGCTCAGTGATCAAGGTATTCATCGCCGCAGTAAAAAATTGATAGTTATTGCGTCCCGCCGATTTGGCACGGTACATGGCCATATCGGCGTTTTTCATCAGGGCTTCAACACTGTCGCCATCGGTCGGGAATAAACTGATGCCTATACTTGGCGATGAATGTAATGCTTGATTATTAATGATATAGGTTTGACTCAAACCACTGCGCAGCGCCTCGGCTAAACTGGCCACCTCATCATGGTTCGTATCAGATAATGCGACCACAAACTCATCGCCACCCAAACGCGCCACAGTGTCAGTATCACCAACGATGTTTTTCAAACGACGCGCAACTTCTAACAACAGTTGATCGCCCACATGATGACCCAAGGTGTCGTTGATATTTTTAAAGTGGTCCATGTCGATAAACATCACCGCAATTTGGCTATCGGATGCCAGCGCCTCACTGAATACCACTTCGAGACGCGACTGCAAGCTGAGTCGATTAGGCAGTAGCGTCAAAGAATCATGGTGGGCGAGGAAATGAATGCGTTCCTCACTGACTTTACGCTCGCTGATATCGGTAAAGCTGCCGATGTAATGGCTCACCGCACCTGCGTCATCGCGCACCACAGACATCATCAACCATTTAGGGAAATCGTAGCCATGTTTATGCCTGTCCCAAACTTCGCCTTGCCAGAAACCTGTTTGTTCTAGGGCAGCACGCACTTGAGGATCGATACCTTTGTCGGTACGTTCTGCCTCTAAAAAGCGGCAGTTTTTACCAATGATTTCTTCTCGGGAATAACCGGTGATCTGAGAAAACGCACTATTCACATCCACAATAATGTCGTTGCCATCCATGATAGTGATGCCTTCACCACTCTGCTGGAACACCTGCGCCAATAGATTTACCCGCGCAACGGTGCGCTCCTGCTCGGTAATATCTTCAACGATAAAGAGAATAAGCTGCTCACCATCGGCGCCTGTGACTAACGCACCATTAAGGCGCACTGCCACTAACTGGCCATTCTTATGCACATAATGCTTCTGATAGGGGCCATAACGACGGGTTTGCTTTAGGCGTTCTAATTGCTCAGGTTCACTTAATTGATAACGCTTTGGCGTGAGATCCCAAGGGTCAAGCTGATTTAACTCATCGAGTGAGTAACCCGTCATGGCTTCGAATGCGGGGTTAATCGCCACAAACTGACCATCATCTAAACGTTTAAGCACATGCCCTACAGGCGCCTTATCAAACAAGTTACGATATCTTTGCTCGCTTTCGACTAAGGTGGCCTGAAAAGCCTGACGACGGGCAATTTCCTTCGATAAGGCCATGGTTTTTTCAGTCACTTTCTCGGCAATACGTTGGCGCTCGCCGGAGGAAACCAGCGTCATACCGCCCACAACAGCACAGGTGATAAAGGCGAGGAGCAACATAAGTAACGATAAGCTAAATGTATCGCCCATCAGCACTGCATAGGATTGATAAATCACTATGTGCCAATGCCGATCTGCAAGCAGCAGGTTTGCTTGAAAATACTGGCCGGTTTTATCGCTAAATAGCTTGCTGCTAAATGCGGGAAATGACTTCTGGGTATTGCTGTAAAGCAATGCACCGCCCGCACTCATGTCGGAGAGTTTCCACTGCAATCCCTTTACGCTCTCAACATCATTAATAATGCTTTGCAAATCAATCACAGCTGAACAAAATCCTGAGATTTTACCCAGCCGATCGAACGAGGGCGCTAGAAGTAAGGTGCCACCTGGGCCATTGGGATCCTGTGCTAATTGGATCTTAGCCGTCATCACAGGCGCTAAGGTCGCGCGCACTTTAGCAATGGCAGCGGCTCGTATTGGTTCACTATTGAGATCTAATCCCAATGCCGCTTCATTACCTATGAGTGGCTGAATATAAATCACTGGCACTAACCAGCCATCGGCATTAGCTTGCCAACCTTGAGGCCGGGTGACTTTGTAGGGAGCGCCAATGGCTGAGCGGGTCGATGCCTCAAAACTGGGTAGATCGGCGGCCGCCACTAACGGCGACCAAGACCAAGCTCTAAAGCCATCTTGCTGCAGCATGTTACGTTTGCCAAACTGCACAAACTCATCCTCAGAAACCTGTTCGCTATTATCGAACAAGCTCGCTAAGGCGATGATTTGCTGCAGATTAGCCTCTTGAAAACTTTCAATATTGCTAATCACGGCATTGGATTGGATCTGAAACTTATCCTGCAACTGTTGGCGCTGGTTCATATCCGAGTAGTAATAAATCCCCACGCAGAATAAAAAGCCCACCAGCAGGGGAACACCCGTCTGAATGCGGCGAGCACGCCAGATAGCTCGCTTATCAAATAACAACATAGTCAAAGGGATAAAGATCACGGCGCCGAGCAAATCCCCCGTCCACCAATTCACTAAACTTCCCAATAAATCAGATGGTGGAATCGTACCGTTGATCACTAAGGCACTGTTGCCAAAAACGGTCGCCACAATACAAGTTAAGGCTAAGCTCAAGCAGGATTTAATAACGGTATTAGGATTATCTAAGGTGAATAAATGATCGACTCGCCCAAGAACATGGGCAGAAAGTACAGCCTGTATACAAGACCCAATCGAGATAGCAAAAGGTAACCAGCCCCAATGGATATGCCCGCCAATATTGATGTTGATCAGCAGGGAACCAATAAACACCCCAACCCAAGGGACATACTCTTTCCACAGGATACAGGCAGCAATGGCAATCCCTGCGGCAGGCCAAATGGCAGCTGAATATCCTGGTGGCAACGCAATCATCAAGCCTAATTTACCTACAATGATGTAAGCTAAGGCGATGAAAATGTTTACCTTAAGGTATGGGGTAATTGACTTTATGTGTAATCCTTTAAACTGCCATAGTTACAATATTCAGAATCATAATGCCCTACTCGTTAACGCAATTTCAAGTAGATATCTGGGCAGTGATAAAATCACAGTCTAATAATCGTTTTACCTAATGTAAATAGCGTAAATGACTGACACAATAATTGTTTTAACTTGATGTTTTTATTTGAGATGCCCATCTCAAATCCGCTTAACCAAACTTAACTCGCATCAAAAATCAGCATGCAAAAATGTGCGGCGAGCAAGGGTAAACAGCAGTGTCATTCGTATACGATAAAAGCGACTGTTGGCTAAAACCCACATGCTCATGGGGGCATTAATCCACGCCATACCGTCGCCAATACATCAGCTTTAGCCAAAACGAATAAATGAAGCGCCTCACACATTTTTATTTTATGAGAACCAAATCAGTTAAATTTCGGTTAATTTTGTAAATTTATTGATTTCATTTAGTTTTAATTAAGGTTTTTTTAACGCTTAGGCCCTTTTACCGCGGGGATCCGCTTTCATTCAATAGCCGCTTCTTGGTATCCTCCTGCCGCATAAAAAAGTTGCATGCTGAATATTTTTTGTTCTGCCAACTGGCTCCCTTTCCCGTTCAACCGGACCCGTTAATTGAAATTAGCTCTTAGCCAATTCATTGCTGAAAGATTGAACCTGATTATTCGGTTTTCAACCTTTAGCATGACAAACCTAACCCTGTTTTTCGGGTTATTGTTTGTGCTGCCTGTAGCTGACGTTTTATACGTATTGATCGGCGGTTGTGTCGATATTAGTGAACTCATCAGCCTCAGCAATGGCTTTTTAGTCGAGTTTATCGGCGCCAGTCTGCTCAGCCTGTTATTGCTCAACCCCCTCGTTATTCTGCAGTTATGGCATTTAATCGACTGCTGCTTCAAATTTTTCAATAATCTCGATTTAACTAACGCTTCACTTTTTTTAGCACCCCCAAGGCTAAAACCCCTCGAACATACCGCCCACGGTTGTCGCGCCCCACCATTTTAACCCTCTGTTTTTAAATTCAAATTAAGCATTAAGCGCTGAAAGCTGATCTTCGATTTCGTCGGGATGGTGGCACATTTTTGTGTCATGTCTCTTGGGTTTCAGGATTTGCGCTCAGATAACGCCGCTTAGTGCGACTGCCGGTTCACGCTTGGCAGAGTTGTAAACCTTAGGGTTAGAGGAATCTTCCTTTGTTAATTCGAAAATTAAGTAAAGCGGCAATCGCGGCAGTAGCATTCATGCTCGCGGGTTGTGATGGCGGTGTGTTGGACCCTAAGGGCCAAATCGGTATCGATGAAAAACACCTGATTATCGTCGCCACCCTACTCATGCTCATTGTTGTTATCCCTGTGATTGCCATGACATTGTACTTCGCGTGGAAATACCGCGATGGCCGAGATCAAGAAATCTATGCGCCTAAATGGGCACACTCAACGGCGATTGAAACCGTCGTGTGGATAGTGCCGATTGTGATCGTAATAGTGCTAGGTGTGATCACTTGGGGTTCGACCCATGATCTTGATCCATATAAGCCTTTAGTGCACGAAGCTAAACCCGTCACGGTTGAAGTGGTGTCGCTGGACTGGAAATGGTTATTCATTTATCCAGAACAAGGCGTGGCATCGGTCAATGAGTTGGCGTTCCCTGCCAATGTGCCGGTGAACTTTAAGATCACCTCTGACACTGCGATGAACTCCTTCTTCATCCCTCAGTTAGGCAGCCAGATTTACTCTATGGCGGGCATGACTACTAAATTGCATTTGATCGCTAACGAGCCAGGCACCTTCGATGGTATCTCGGCTAACTACAGCGGCGCCGGATTTGCGGGCATGAAGTTTAAAGCGATTGCCACTCAGACACCTGCCGACTTCGATGCATGGGTTGCCAAGTTAAAACAACAGGGCAAGACATTGGACTCAGCGGCCTATGCCACACTGGCTAAACCGAGTGAATACAATCCGGTTGAATACTTTGGCTCAGTGAGCAAAGGGATGTTTGACCAAATCGTGATGCAATACATGCACATGGACTCACATGACGGCATGAAAGGTCACGAAGGAATGGACATGCACGCAGGCATGGAACCTATGGGCACTGAGCACACATCTGACATGGCAGACATGAAAGGTATGCACGACATGGCACATATGGCAGGCGAGCACGCGATGGAAAATACACAGAACATGGCCGACATGGATAGCTCAACCCATTCTGACACTTCATCTACAGAACACTCATCCACTCAAAAAGTGGAGGCGGAGTAATCATGTCATTTCTCGGTAAATTAAGCTTAGATGCGATTCCGTATCACGAGCCTATCATCATGGTGACCTTAGCGGTCGTCGCAGTGGTAGGTTTGTATATCGCAGCCTTGATCACTAAACACAAAAAATGGAGCGTACTTTGGAACGACTGGTTAACTTCAGTTGACCATAAACGTCTCGGTATCATGTACATAGTGTTAGCTTTGGTGATGCTCATTCGTGGCTTCTCCGATGCCATTATGATGCGTACCCAGCAAGCACTCGCCACCAACGGCGCCGCAGGTTATCTGCCGCCTGAACATTACGACCAAATCTTCACCGCCCACGGCGTGATCATGATTATCTTTATGGCGATGCCATTTATGATAGGTCTGATGAACTTAGTGTTGCCGCTGCAAATTGGTGCCCGCGACGTTGCCTTCCCATTCTTGAACAACCTCAGCTTCTGGCTTACCGCCTCTGGCGCTGTGTTGATCAATATTTCATTGGGTTTAGGTGAATTTGCTAAGACAGGTTGGGTGGCGTATCCACCACTCTCAGAGCTGGCTTACAGTCCGGGGGTTGGGGTCGATTACTATATCTGGGCACTGCAGATTTCGGGCATAGGGACGACCTTAACCGGGGTGAACTTTATCGCCACCGTGCTGAAGATGCGTGCCCCAGGCATGAAGCTGATGCAAATGCCAATCTTCACTTGGACTTGTACGTGGGCGAACATATTGATCGTCGCGTCATTCCCAATCTTAACCGCTGTGTTAGCCTTGCTGACACTCGACCGTTACATGGATTTCCACTTCTTCACCAATGACGGTGGCGGTAACGCCATGATGTATATCAACCTGTTTTGGGCGTGGGGACATCCTGAAGTTTACATCCTGATTTTGCCTGCTTTTGGTATTTTCTCCGATGTGATCTCAACCTTTACCTCTAAGCGTCTGTTCGGTTACACCTCTATGGTGTGGGCGAGTGGTGCGATTTCAATTCTAGGTTTCATCGTTTGGTTACACCACTTCTTCACCATGGGCTCAAGTGCCAACGTCAACGCCTTCTTCGGGGTGATGACTATGGTGATTGCGGTTCCAACCGGGGTAAAACTGTTTAACTGGTTGTTCACTATCTACCGTGGCCGCCTACGTTTAACGGTACCTGTGTTGTGGACGTTAGGCTTTATGGTGACTTTCACCATAGGCGGC
This sequence comes from Shewanella sp. SR1, assembly GCF_020447145.1. Taxonomy (NCBI): domain Bacteria; kingdom Pseudomonadati; phylum Pseudomonadota; class Gammaproteobacteria; order Alteromonadales; family Shewanellaceae; genus Shewanella; species Shewanella sp. SR1. The sequence goes on from NZ_JAJAEF010000014.1 coordinate 62,795, forward strand.
ATGACAGGTGTGCTATTAGCCTTACCTGGTGCCGACTACGTTCTACATAACAGTTTGTTTTTAATTGCACATTTCCATAACACTATTATTGGTGGTGCGGTATTTGGTTATTTAGCAGGCTTTGCTTACTGGTTCCCTAAAGCGACAGGTTTCCACTTAAATGAGCGTTTAGGTAAAGCGTCATTCTGGTGCTGGCAAATCGGTTTCTATGTGGCCTTTATGCCGCTGTACGTACTGGGCTTTATGGGTATGACACGCCGTATCAACCACATTGATAACCCAGCGTGGAACGTGTGGATCTACTTAGCCGCCGTGGGTGCTTGCATCATCATGGTCGGTATCATTCTGCAGTTTATCCAACTGTACGTGAGTATCCGTGACCGCGACCAAAACCGCGACACCACGGGCGATCCATGGAATGGCCATACTTTAGAGTGGTCAACCGCTTCTCCACCACAGTTCTATAACTTCGCTAAGCTGCCACAGGTTGCTGATATCGATGCCTTTACCGATGCGAAAGAAAAAGGCGTGGCTTATCAACGTCAAAAACACTACCAAGCTATCCATATGCCGAAAAATACCCCAAGCGGTATCTTAATGGCGCTGGGGATCACTGCCGCGGGTTTTGCCGCTATTTGGCACATCCTGTGGTTAGCCATTGTGGGTTTAGTGGGCGCTTTCGTGGTGTTCCTGTTCCGTGCTTATAACAATGACGTCGACTATTACGTGCAACCCGATGAAGTGGCTCGCATTGAAAATGCCCACTTAAACAATGTAGTAAGGGGCTGATATGAGTATTGCAATCCCAGCAGATTTAGAAGTAGCTCACGCAGAAGATCACCACGAACACCATGACACCAGTGGCAACACTCTGTTTGGTTTTTGGATTTACCTGATGACCGACTGCATTTTGTTTGCCTCGGTTTTCGCAACCTATGCTGTGCTCTACATGAACACGGACGGTGGCGTTTCGGGTAAAGACATTTTCGAATTGGACTTTGTGCTGATTGAAACTGCCGCCCTGCTCGTTAGTAGTATTACCTACGGTATGGCGCTGATTTTTGCTAAGCGCCACAACAAAGCCGCGACCTTGGCTTGGTTAGCCATTACCTTCGCCCTCGGTTGTGTGTTTATCGGGATGGAAGTCTATGAATTCCATCACCTGATTGAACACGGCAATGGCCCACAGCGTAGCGCTTTCCTGTCGTCCTTCTTCACCCTTGTCGGTATGCACGGCTTGCACGTGACCGCAGGTCTGATTTGGATGGCGATCATGATGATTGAAGTGGCGAAAACCGGTTTAGGTAATCGCAGCATCACCCGCCTGAGCTGCTTAAGCTTGTTCTGGCATTTCCTCGACATAGTGTGGATTTGTGTATTCACGGTCGTGTATTTATTGGGAGCACTTTAATGAGCGCACATAGTCATACTGATAAGCCTAGCCATGGCACTGACGATCTGGCCGCGAGCATTAAGTCATATCTAATGGGCTTTATGCTGTCAGTGGTATTAACCGCCATTCCGTTTTGGGCCGTAATGACTCATCACTTCGAGAAAGCGACCACCCTTAGCTTAGTGCTAGTGATGGCGATAGTGCAGATAGTGGTACATCTTAAGTACTTCTTACACTTAGATTTCTCGAAAGAAGGCAAAGTAAACACCTTCTCCTTCCTGTTTACTGCCCTGATTATTGTCATGGTAGTCGGCCTGTCGGTGTGGATCATACTCGAAGCCAACGCTTTGATGATGTAACGAGAAACAGTCTATGCAAATACAAGACAGATTTATGTCACCGCAATGGAAAGCACGCTTCAAAGGGTATGTACAGGTGACTAAGCCTGGCATCATTTTCGGGAATCTGATTTCCGTTGCTGGCGGTTTTTTATTAGCCGCCAAAGGCGACGTAAATCTGGTCTTGATGCTAGCGAGCTTAGTAGGATTGTCCTTGGTCGTAGCCTCGGGCTGCGCAATCAATAACTGTATTGACCGTGATATCGACGCCAAGATGCAGCGAACCTGCAAACGCGTGACCGTCACGGGCGAAATTGCAGTGGGTAACGTACTCGCGTTTGGACTCGCCTTAGGCGTGTTGGGCTTTAGCATCTTAGCCTTGTTTACCAATGTATTAGCCCTGCTATTTGCCGTTATTGGTTACATAGTATATGTGGGGGTTTATAGCCTCTACATGAAACGTAACTCAGTGTATGGCACTTTAGTTGGCAGCTTCTCGGGCGCAGTACCGCCCGTGGTTGGCTATTGCAGCGTGACAGGGCAAATGGACATGGGCGCGGCTATTTTGCTGTTGATGTTCAGTCTATGGCAGATGCCACATTCCTATGCCATCGCGATTTTCCGTTTTAATGACTATGCGGCCGCCAATATTCCTGTGCTGCCAGTGGCAGAAGGCATGACCAAAGCAAAACTGCATATCGTGCTTTATATTGCCGTGTTCGCCTTAGTCAGTGCACTGTTGCCACTCGCGGGTTACACAGGTATCGCCTTTATGGCGGTCACCTGCGCCACCAGCCTGTGGTGGCTTGCCATGGCATTAAAAGGTTATCGCCACGGCGTCGACATGCAACGCTGGGCTCGCCAAGTGTTTGGTTTTTCAATCATCACTATTACGGCGCTCAGTGTGACTATGGCGCTCGACTTCCAAGTCGTGAGTCAGGCGCCACTGCTCACCTTAGTGAAGTAAACCCTAAGCTTTCAGCTAATTGCCTAGTCCTGAAATAAGTTGATAATAAAAAGCGCTAACCTAAATTAGCGCTTTTTTTCTACCTTAAAACAGCCCCTGATATATCACTTCTAAGTGAACATCATTCGCCACCACATGCCTGGCAGGCTAGTAAAGCCAGTCGTGTAGTGTTTTAACTCACCATCTTTAAAGATCATAATGGTTGGCGTCGCCTGCAATGACCAATCACGGGCAATCTTGCTGTCACTATCGTTAATAGTGTCAAAGCCATAATCCTGATGCTGAAGATATTTTCTCAGTTTCTCATCCTCACCCGAACTCATGGCAACCGTCACCACGGGGTAATAGGCCGACATTTGATTGACCGCCGGGCTGACAAAATTACACACAGGACACCAAGTGCCCCAAAAGTACACCAATACCGCCTGATCTTGGCTGAGCGTGGCAATATCAAGCATCTCCCCTGCCAACGTCGTCCCTTGGAGTTGCGGCAAATTATCCCGCGGAATATCTTTGCCGCGCCAGATGTCCATCACGCTGGTCACGATAATGACAATGAGCAGCAAAAGTGCCAGCTGCTTAATCCAGCCCAATATGCGTTTAGGTAAAGATATCGAAACTTGTTCGGCGCTCATATTTTCAGTTTCCTTTGGCGGCATCTTAACTGCTCTTCTGCGTCTTATCTTTAGCGGCAATCGCGGCTTCAAGCTGCTCTTTTAACACTTCGTAAGGCACTAATCCGGGAATAAGCGTATCGGCCACTATCATACTTGGCGTGCCACCTATGCCTAACTCATTCATTAAATTAACATTGTCATCGACCATTTTAGCGACGCGCTCATCTGTGTTGCCGACCCAGCGCTCAGTTGCCGTCAGTTTAGCGACCTTAGCGATGGCGGCGGCATCGAGTCCACGCGGGCTCGACATCAACATATCCTTCACCTTGAGATACTTTTCAGGCTCGTTTAACCAAACCGTTTGGGCAAAATCGACCGCCATTTTGGAGCCTTCGCCCTGCAGCGGCACCATTTTGACTATGATTTTTAACTGCGGAAATTCTTCAATCAGCTGGTTCAGCGAAGGCTCGATTTTCTTGCAGTATGGGCAGTTAAAATCGGTGAAGTACACCATCTCAATCTCAGGTGTCGCAGCGCCCTTCCACGGATCGCTTTTGGTCTCATACATGGCTTTATGATGAGTCACAAGACTGGTTTGCATGGCTGTATTTGCCCCCTCTTGCTCCCTTGCTTGCCACGCAATAATCGCCTCTCTCATTAGGTCAGGATCATTGATCAAGGCATCTTTAAGAATCGCTCGCACCTCTTGCTGCTGCGCCGCCGATAAACTGCTGTCCTTGGCATAGGCCATTGTGCTCACCGAAGGCAAGGAAACCACCAGCATGGCCATGGCGACACCCGAGACAGCAAACATCTGCAACTTGCGATGTTTGAATAAAGAGCTAAATTTCGACATTTTGGTGCCTCCGATGACTTGAGTATTCTGCATTGATTCAGTGATGTTTTGTGCTTCAATTGTCTGTTTCATAATCGATTTCCATTGTTTCAGGTCAGGGGCTTCCTGACCTGAGTATTTGTTGAGTGTCACTCGGCGAGCTACCGTACGAGATTGGCTAGTGATATTGCCGAGTGACATATCCGAGTGAATGGCTGGTCGTTAGCGTTATTTCCCTGCCGCTACGGATGACTTTTCAGGGGACGCAGAGGCCTGCTCAATCGCAGCAAGCACAAGGTCAGTCGATAGAATTTCCGGTAACTCAATCCCCTGCGGTGCACCCGGGCCGTAAACCACGTTAAATGGCACTCCAAAACGATTATGGCTTTGCAGGTAGTGAGTAATGGGCTCAGAAGGCGTAGTCCAATCGCCCTTCATCGGCAAAATATGCGACTGTTGCAACAGGCTATAAACAGGATCTTGCAAGATCACGCCAACTTTATTGGCCTTACAGGTAATGCACCAATCGGCAGTGACATCAACAAACACAGTTTTGCCTTGGGCAACCTGCTGATTAATCAATGCTTGGTCCAATGGCGTCCAAGCAAGATCCGCAGGTAAAGGTTTAGCCCACTGGTTCGCCGTCATAAATGCAATAACCGCCGACAGTAAAATGCCGATACCTAAGCAGCTCACAATAGCAATCGCGCCATATTTTTTAGCCATAAACACCATAAATATCAGTGTAATGACACCCGCCAATGGCCACAGGTAGTTAGTATCAATGAAGCTGGCCAACAGGCTAATCAGCCACAAACTGGTGATGAGCAACATGCCGGAGAAAAACACTTTAACTGTGTTCATCCAGCGACCGGGTTTAGGGAAATAACCCGCCACTTGCGGGAATGCCGCCACGATTAACCAAGGGAACGCCATACCCACGGCCAACGCGGTAAAGATGGCAAACAGGCTCAGTACATCGGCGCCCAAGGCGAAAGCGACCGCGGTACCCAAAAATGGTGCACTGCACGGTGTCGCCAGTAGCGTCGCAAACATACCCTGTAAAAAGTGACCGCTGTTATTATTGCCGCCCGTCGTCGCCAACTTGGTTTGTACGTTAGAGGGTAAGTTAATCTCAAACACACCTAACATATTGAAGGCAAACACTGTGGTCACCAGCGCCATAAAACCGATAAACCAAGGGTTTTGGAACTGCACACCCCAACCAATCGCTTGACCCGTGAGCTTAAGCATTAAGATAAAGCCAGCCAGTAACCAGAATGAGGCCAATATCCCCAGCGCTGATGCGATGAACTGTTGGCGGATTTGATTACGCTTAAGATCAGGCGCAGCAACCACTGAACTGAGCTTCATGCCGAGAACGGGTAACACGCAGGGCATGACGTTTAAGATCAAACCACCGATAAGCGCTAACAAAATCATGCCAAATATCGAGGTACTTGCTTGAGTAATCACCACAGGCTTAACCTCGGCGCTGTATTCCAACGCCCGCTCGCTATCGGCGACAGTCATGTTCAGCGATTTACCCAAAACTTCAGGCTCGCCCAGCCAACTTTTACCGCTGAAAATACCGACCAATTGCTTGCCGTTAGCATCACTTTCGCTTGGCTTTAAGCTCACTAGCTTGAATGTGGTATCTGGCTCGCCATCGATAATCACTGTGGGTTGCTGCCAGTTGGCATTATTGAGTCTGACTTCAAGTTGACCTTTGGCGGCATCCCAACCCATTGTCATGGCAGGATTCTGGCCCTCTTGGGTCAACACTTTTTGTGGCACAAGCGACACGGCCTTGTTGTAGGCCAACATGGCATCGGTATCCGCTTGCAGCGCATTGGGCGTGAAGTCGAGACTAATCTGATAATCCGTCAGTACACAGATAGTGGTACAGGTCGACAAGGTCACTTTGCCACGCAGCTGAGTTGGGGCAGCGATATCATCGACTTTTAGGGTTAAGGGAAAGGTGGTATTACCTTTGTAACCAAAGGTTTGCAATCCCAACAATGAGAATTCCTCTGGCGTAGGCCATCTCCAATCCACTTGCTGTAGATTGTGTGAGCCATCCCATTTTATCGTCGGCGCAATACCGCCTTCCCCAGGACTGCGCCAATAGGTTTTCCAATCGCCCTCAAGTTGTACTTCAAGCACAGCGGGCAAAGTATTCGTTGCGGGATCAACTTCGCCCGTTAGCATAAAACGTACTTTGGCTGGCGGGTGATTATCGTTAACTAACCATCCCGTCGATGCGGCCAATAGCGACGGACTCGTCACTATCAAGGCGAGTATCCAGAATCTGGTTAACATGGATTTTAATGTACTCATTTTGTCCCCATTGGCATGAACTGTTCGTTATGCCCTGTAAATGCTTGCTTTACTGCTTAACTCTGCCCCCATTACAAAGGGCGTGATGACTTAAGAAAAATCAATGTGATAGCAGGCTTAATTCAAGAAATTTGATAGGAGATAGGATGTGTAAAAGCGGACGTTCTGCAGCTAGGTAATGGTCCTTTCAACCGGTAAACGGGTAAGAAAAGCCAACTATCGAGCTAGAGAATGGGCGCCAGAATAAACTCACCTATCAGTTTGATAAGTAAATTATTTCTATTCTTGAAAGCGACAGAGAGTGAGATGTATTCGCCTAGGTTTAGCTTGATAACCTTGTATGGGTAACAGTGTTATCACGCGGGAGGCGCGGGGAAGTAACGGAAGTAGGAACAACAGGATAAGAAATGGAATGGAACTCGGAGCATCGATACAGGTTCGGATCGATTTCTCAGACAATTCACATTTTTTAGGCTCGCTTTTGACCAGCTCAGTACCCGCCGCTTGGGCATCGACGTGACTAGCCATATTGCTTGAAGCTGAGCTGCTGTTAAAAGCTGAACTTGAGTTTAAAACTGAGTTGGCGCCAAAACCAGCACCAGAAAAAGACGTAGCCGACATCGCTTGCGCGCTCGACTCCTTGAGCAACAAGTTAAGTATTCCACTGTTTTGAGTCAAACAGAACAAGGTCAGAATGGTAAACACCATCACGCCCCATAAGTTGCCTGTTTTCTTAGTCAATAACGTAAAAATTTGGATTTCTCTTCGTCTTATTCTTTGATAATAAAGATAAAAAATGAGTGTCTTTCAACAGATAGCTGAAGATAAGACCGGCGGATTGTAACAATAGTTCATCAACAAGCAAATTATTTTGCCTTGCCTGAAAAATAGATACAGACAAAGCTTATGCTGAAAACCCACCATCAATCATCAAACTCGCACCAGTGATGTAACCCGCTTCTGGACCCGCGATAAAAGCGACAAAGCTGGCGATCTCTTCGGCTTTACCATAACGACCCAGAGCACCCATCGCCTTGATTGGCTCAGATGAATCGCCGTTATCAGGATTCATATCGGTATCCACAGGGCCTGGCTGAATGTTGTTCACCGTAATCGCACGCGAGCCTAAATCCCGCGCTAATCCCTTGGCTAAACCGACTAATGCCGATTTACTCATGCCGTAAATCGCACCACCTACAAACGGAATACGCTCAGCGTTCGTGCTACCGATATTGATGATGCGGCCGCCGTCATTCATGTGCAGCGCGGCTTCTTGGCTCGCCACAAACACACTGCGCACGTTAGTGTTAATTGTTCGTTCCCAGTCTTCTAGCGTCAGATTTTCGATGCTATCCCAAATCAGCGTGCCCGCATTATTAACCACTATATCTAAGCCACCGAAATGCGCTTTGGTCTCGCGAATGGCACGACGGATCGCCTCTGGCTCAGTACTGTCAGCCTTAATGGAAATGGCTTGACCACCCTGCGATATAACTTCATCCACCAGCAATTGTGATTGGGCTTCAGATGACACATAGGTAAAGGCAACTGCGGCGCCGTCACTAGCCAATCTTTTAACGATGGCAGCGCCGATACCACGGCTACCACCTTGTACAAAAGCCACTTTACCTTGCAGATTATTTGACGATTTCATAGTTAGCTCACTCAATAGGGATATAAACGTTATGGTATAGAAAAGCGTTGTTAATCAATTACAAAATGACGTTCGCTTGTTAGTTAACGCTCATTTTCATACTGTGGTAGTAGCTTACGCGATTCACTTTCCATGATTAAGTCACTAAAATGACCATCACTAAGTCCTTCAAGGAATTAATTGCCGTGATAAATAATCAATTTGTTGAGATACGCCATTTCGTCACAGTTGCACAACTCGGCAGTTTTACCTTAGCGGCGCAGGCGTTAGGCATGACAGGTTCGGCGCTCAGTAAAAGCATAGTGCGATTAGAAACCCGCTTAGGCACTAAACTTTTACACCGCACCACAAGGCGTGTGAGCTTAACCAATGATGGCGATTCGTACCTCAAAGAGTGCCAAAATGCTATGGCAATCCTAGACAATGCACAGAGCCGACTCGGCAGCGAACAGCAAATTCCCTCAGGTCGAGTGCGAGTGGATTTACCCGTCACGTTTGGGCGGCGATATATACTGCCAACCCTATTATCACTATCGCAAAAATATCCCAAGCTCGAGTTATCCATTACCTTCAACGATAGAGCGACTGACTTGTTCAGTGACGGCATTGATTTGGCGGTGCGTGTCGGACAACTCGGCGACACTGTGGATTTAGTCGCCCGTAGATTAGGAGAACAACGCCGAGTAATCTGCGCATCTCCCGCCTATTTCGCTCGACTTGGTACGCCACAAGACAAAGCAGATCTCAGCCAGCACCAATGCATTGTCGGCTGGCCGCTTGGGCAGCAACATCGCTGGTTACTTAAAAATGAGGATGGGATTATCGAGGCTTATGACATTCCAGTACGCCACGAAATCGCTGATTGCGAAGCCATTTTAGCGGCCACACTGGCGGGAGTGGGTTTAGCGCAAGTGCCTATATGGTTGGTTGAGGACTATCTTAAAACTGGTGAACTTATCTCGGTACTGGACGAACTCGCCAGTGACGACACACCCATCCACTTGATTTGGCTTAAAACCCCTTACCTCCAACCCAAGCTACGGGTGATCATCGAAGAACTGGTCGACTTAGCGAAAGCGCCCAAAAGCAGATTTAAGGCAGGATAAGTAAAAGGCCTCGACTAAGCGCGACCTTTCACTTTGGGACTAACGGCTATTTATTTTGATGTACAGATTGGTCATAGAGAGTGATCGCTTTGCTGAGCGCGTCAAAATCCGCCGAACACAAATACCGCTTTAATCTTTCAAACTTTTCGGCAGGCCAATCGTAGATTTTTAACGCCAGTAACTCAGTAATGACGTCTTTATCAAACCGATACTTGATTAATTTCGCAGGTGATCCCGCCACAATACTGTAGGGTTCGATATTTTGAGTGACGACACTATTTGCGGCAACAACCGCACCTTCACCTATCGTCACCCCAGGCATCAGCATACATCTCATGCCTAACCAAGCCCCATCACCAATATGAGTATCGCCTTTGCCTACATAGGCCTCCTCGATGAAATCCATAAAGGGATATAAACAAAACCAATCCGCTCTATGCGTATGATTTCCGCCCATTAAGATCACAACTTCGGCGGCGATACACACATAGTTCCCGATATAAAGTTTATCGATAGGCCACTTAGGCTCCCACTCACGGCTCACTTCATCACCATGAAGATATCTCACTGCTGATCCCTCAAAGCCAGCATCCCAGCAATCACTGTAATAGCTATGTTGGCCTTTGACTATGATATTGGGATTGGTGACCACCTCATGCAATAACTGAACTTTTGACCAATGCTTGTTCTGCATTGTAAATCCTCTTTATAAACAAAATAATAGATATAAGACATCATGTTATGAGAAGTTTCACATTAGAATAGTCAGTGAATACGCGGTTGTTTTAGCAGAGGAATGAGTTTCATATAAAAGTCATAAGTGGGTATCAAAAAGAAAATAGCCCATAAAGCTGAAATATCGACATGAGCTATGCCAGCCGACATGTTAACCACCATAGCCCGCCGCTGCAAAGCTATGATGGTTAGTTAAGTCACACGTTTAGACAATGACTTGAGGGCGAAAAACATTTTAATCGTAATAATATCCCACTTTTTTACCGCGCAATAAAATCTCATCAATCATATTTACCTTTATATAAATCTTGAACCATTGTTTGATATAGCCCTGATTTCTGTATTTTTTCAAAGCCAGAATCATACTTTTCGACAAGAGCTTCGACATTAGGGTAATTTTTAGAAAACATGAGGAAGGAGAAATTTTCATCATACGCTAAAGGGTGAATTTGAATTTTAGCTTGTTCTTCAGCAGATAAATCGCGTATCAGTTTTCGCCCCACAGCTTCATTTACAATGAACGCGTCAAAGCGTTTAGCAAGTAGCATCTTGATCCCCTGCGGATATTCGTTTAACTCTTGAACTTTAACTCCTATCTCAGTCAGTGCTTTAACATAGTAATCGGCTCGGTTGCACCCAATAGTAAATTGTTTAAGATCACTCATAATCTTCCAGTCAAACTGACTATCTATTCGTTCAATAAATACGCTGCGAGAAACGATTATCGGTTTCTTACTGAACAGATATTGGGCTTTACGATCTTCTTGAATGGACCAACCGGGTGACGCGAGAAAATACCCATTACCGGTCTCGACTTCAATACGAGCCCAAGGTTTGAACTCGAATTTTGCGGTAATTCCTTCCTGCTCAAAAGCGATTGTGACCACATCGTTTAAAAAACCCAATCCTTTCAATTTAGCACCAGCATACGGAGACCATTCTCCGCTACCGATAAGAACATCTTGGTTTGCAGCCGAAACAAAGGCACTCATAGTTAAAATCAGGAACAGCAGAAACTTACTCATCAATTTCTCCTAAAATATTCCAACTTTCTTTTTATTCACTTAGAAACTAAGTCAAACCACCAGCAAGCTAAACCTAACAAGATGTTTTTATATCATTAATGAATCACCATATTTTTCAAAAAGATAATCGGTAGTCCTATAGAGATAAGGCTCAAGTTTAGTTGAGCCAGTCAAAAACACAAAAAGATAGGCGAATCCTTTTGCTCGAAAGTCGCATAAAACAGGATTACAGCTTATTTCCGCCATGATTCTCGCTATGCATAAGCAGGTAATCTCATGGGCGTAATGACACAAAACTTGACCTATTAAATGATAATCAATATCATTACAGAATTATTAATATTCTTGCCTATACCGTATGACGTCGGTCAATATTTCTTCTCCTATCAATAACCTATATAGAGATAACCAGTTTTGGCTACGCGGCTGGCTATACTCACGCGTGGGTTGTTCAGAAACAGCGGCCGACCTAGCCCAAGATACATTTCTACGTTTGTTAAAAACCGGAAATTTACCGCCTTCAGGCGAATCTCGGCGTTTTTTAACCCGCATTGCCAAAGGATTAATGATTGACGCTTATCGTCGGCAGAAGATTGAAGAAGCCTACCTAGAAAGTTTGAGCTTGATGCCAGAAACCTTCATTCCTGGGCCAGAAATCCATCATGTCATCATTGAAACACTCGCTGAAATTGCCGTTATGCTCGATAACTTGCCGGATAATGTGCGCTTGACGCTGTTACTGCGCCAGATAGAGGGTTTAAGCTATGCCGACATTGCTAAGCAGCTATCAGTCTCTGTTTCATCGGTAGAAAAGTATGTTGCGCGAGGCTTAGCGGCCTGCTGCCTCGCGCTGGAATCCTATTAGTCATGCCTGCCAATCAATCTGGGGCCAAGAATATCGGGCAGGAAAACGACAGCAATGCCATTGAAGCGGCGGCTGGCTGGATGGCCCGTCTGTTGGCGGATGACGCTACCGAGCAAGATAGTATTAACTGCCAACAATGGCGTGACCAAAGCTCACTTCACGAACAAGCATGGCAACGCATGTGCCAGATCACTGGCAAGTTCGCCTCCTTACCTAAGGGTACAGGCATCCAAGTGCTTGAAAAAGTTAGCCAGTCCGTCGTATCACGTCGGCGTTTCCTCAATGTTTTAGCGCTGGCAGGGATTGGCGTCACCGCGACTTGGCTTGGCGCGTCACAGACTCGACTTGGCCGGAGTCTGCAGACTCAATACCGCACCGGCGCAGACGAAACTCGCACCTTTACTCTTGAAGATGGCACCCGCTTAACACTAAACATAGATACTGCGGTGGATGTGGATTTCTCAGCCGAGAAGCGGCAAATACAACTCCATCAAGGAGAGATCTTAATCAAAACGGGTCATGAATCTCCCCGTCGCCAATTCTTAGTCACCACCCACTTCGGCCAACTAATCGCGTTAGGTACTGAGTTCTGCATCCGCCAATACGAACACTATGCCCGTGTAGCCGTAATCGACGGCGCTGTAGAAGCTTATTCTGCCAGTGGTGTTAAGCCACAACGAGTAGATGCAGGCCAACAAACTCGGTTTGATAAGACAATGATTGCGCCTCCCGAACCGCTACAAAATGCAGCGATAAGTTGGCGCCATGGCAAGCTAGTGGCAGAAGGGATGCGGGTAGCAGATTTTGTCGAGGAGATCGGCCGCTATCGACCCGGCTTCACGCTATACGATAGTACCGTGGCCAATTTGACCATCAGCGGCGTATTTTCTCTGCAAGATACCGACCTTGCCCTACAAAGCCTTGCAAGCAGCCTGTCAGTAGAACTGCAATATCGCACAGCTTACTGGGTCAAAGTGATCCCAGCCCGCTAAAACCTTAACGCTGAAAATTATTTTCAAAAATTTTTACGGGTTTTGCGATCTCGTTCGGAATAGTAGATAGAACCTATTAACTTTCTCCCTTGGGACTCTCTATGCATTCCGTTGAATTTGGCCGTTCGCGACCCAAAAAATACCGCGCTAACTACCTGTCCCTTATGGGCCTGAGTTTCACCGTCATCTTAAGCATTACAGCACCACAGCCATCACAGGCTCAAACTGTCGATGTAGATGCCAAACAAATCAACAAGCTACAACATTATCAGATTAAGGCGGGCACGCTCGATGCTGTACTCAACAGCTTTGCTCTTGCCGCGAATATTGATCTGTCGATATCTTCAGCACTCACTCGGGGTAAAACCAGCTTAGGGCTAGAGGGACAATACTCGATTGAAGCAGGCTTGCAAAAGATACTGGCGGGGACGGGTTTACAGGTCACATCGCGCCTTGAGGGGCAATATATTCTCGGCAAGGCGACCGCCGCAATAGTGTTGGCACCCATAACGGTTATCAGCGCTGCGGGTTATGAACAGGATATCAAAAATGCGCCAGCGAGCATTAGTGTGCTTTCGGGCAAGGATCTAGAGCAACGCAAATTTAATTCACTGCAAGATATCGCGCGGGAAATTCCCGGAGTCAATGTTATTGGCTCTGGCGCACAGAGCGGAATATCCATACGCGGTATGGAGAAGGGTTATACGTTAGTGCTCGTTGACGGCAAGCGGGTACGCTCGGACACGGGAAATCCGCGAGGATTGAACAACGAAGATCTCGATAGCAATTTTATCCCTCCCGTTGCGTCGATTGAGCGCGTCGAAGTGGTTCGTGGACCTATGAGTTCTCTCTACGGTAGCGATGCAATGGGCGGCATCATCAATATCATCACCAAGAAAACACCAGAACATTGGAGTGCCAGCGCGGGCTATAGTTTGCGCGTGCCAGACAGCAGCGCTATGGGGAATCAAAACCAACAGGATATCTATATTTCGGGGCCGCTGGTTAAAGATCTGCTTGGTGCTTCCATTTGGGGAAATCAAGCCGTACAGGACGAAGACAAATATTACGGTGGATATCAGGAATCCACTAAGCGAACCCTAGGCGGTAAGCTGCGGATCACGCCTAATCGCGACCACGAGTTTATCCTCGACTACTCAAAGGCGAGTCAGCGCTACATTGGCAATCCTGGTGGAGTTCTACTCACCACCGCCAGAGGAAGTATTGACCGCGAATGGACCCGAGATGCATGGAGCATTGCCTACAATGCCTTGTTCGATCTTGGCGAACTAGAACTGAAATACTATGAAGAAGATTATGAAAGACTGACTTATCCTGCTGCAGCTGATTTCACTACAGGCTCAACAAACAAAGTCGGCGATGCGCGCTTCATCACAGGTGTGGATAGCCATACTCTGACTTTCGGTGGTCAATGGACTAACGACAAACTGACTAACGGTGATTTAGGTAATGGCACTCCCCGAAGCTTTGGTACCCGCTCTGTCAGCGATATCAGTATTTTTGCAGAAGACGAATGGGAACTGCTCACAGAGAAACTTTATCTCACCCTTGGTGCGCGACTAACGGATAACGAATTCTTTGATCATCATGTATCACCTAGAGCATATCTTGTTTTCAATCATAACGATCACTGGACTTTCAAAGGGGGCATAGCCACTGGCTACAAGAGCCCGAAGATTGACCAGATTGATAACTCCACAGGCTCTCAACGCGGCGGCAGTACGAGTCAGTTTGTCATTGTTGGTAATCCCGACTTAGAGCCAGAACAAAGCACGAATTATGAAATCGGCGCGCTTTACACTAAAGATGACACGCTAAATATCGGCGCAACGCTATTTTTCAATGACTTTTCCAACAAAATCCTCAACACCAACACCTTCTATTTCGACGATGGTAACGGTGGATATATTCCAGCCTATTGCATTTCAGGTGACGTTGGCACCAAAGACTGCCCAGCTTGGGCAACTTGGCTAAATGCAAAGGGAGCACAGATCCGCGGTGTCGAACTTGAAGGTCACTGGGACATGACTGATACCTTGGCGCTCAAAACGAGTTACACCTATACCGATTCACGAATTGACGCAGACAACGTGATCATCAATACCCCCGCGGGTCCACGCCCTTTCGGTGACACCTTGGCATTGCTGGACGGAAATTCGCTCGTCGGCATTCCAAATCATAACGGCTCAATAACGCTCGACTACCAACCCACAGATGCACTCTCGGCATTCCTGAGAGGTAATTATGAGGGCGAGATCACCCGAGTCAGCTTCGAGCGCAACACGGTCGATAAGAGTGACAAGGATTTGATCACGCTGGACGCAGGTCTGAACTATTCGCTGAACCGCTTTATTAGCCTCAACGTCGGGATAGACAACATCACCGACGCTACACGATTTAAAGTGAATAACGATACTGGGGCCTACCGCTATTCAGAGCGCGGACGTAGCTATTTCGTTAGCGTTAAGACGCAATTCTGAATATGGGCCTACATATCATGCTCGAAAAAGACTCACGATTATCCCATCAATCGAAGCGCAGCAATCAAAGCGCCGTTAGCAAATGGCTGTTCACCACTGGGATGGTGGCACACTCAATCGCCATCTGTTTATTGTGCTATTTATCCAGTGGCCAACTTGTTAATACAACAGGAGCTCTGCTTTACCACATGGGCATGCCATGGACGGATGCCGTGGTAGTCACCAGTATGCTGGGGTTTATCTACTTAGTGCTGATTCTATTGTGGGCATTTTCCCGTAACGGCGTCCTGCGAACTTGGCTGAATGTAAGCAGCCTGATGGGTTTTAGTATCTTCATGGCTTGGATAATTGGAGCATTAGCATGAAAGATGGATTCCGTACTCGGATGAGTCTCCTGCACACTTGGGCAGGATTGATATTAAGCGGCTTGCTGTTCGCCATTTTCTGGACCGGCACGCTGTCAGTATTCGATAAAGAAATCGATCGCTGGATGATGCCACACACTCGAATACACATGGATACTGCAAGGCCATTATCGGTAGACCGCGAGATCATACCTTTACTGGCAGAGCGAGCTGAGGGGGCAAAAGCTTGGACTATCGTGCTACCCGCTGAGCGACGACCTTTTTTGACATTGGCTTATGATTCTGCAAAGTCACACATAGCACAGCGAAATAGTTTCCACCCGATCACGCTCGAACCGCTTCCGGCTCCAAACACCCGAGGAGCGAGTAACTTTATTTACCCCTTCCATCATAATTTAACCTTACGCCAAAACAACATTGGCGCCCTACTGGTTGGTATTGCGAGCATGGGTATGCTTTGCCTGTTAATTTCCGGCATAGTCATACACCGTAGAATATTTGCCGATTTCTTTACCCTTAGGCTGCTTCGTGGCTTTAGCAGAGCCAATCTCGATATTCATAACCTCACAGGCGTTGTGCTGCTGCCTTTCACTATCGTCATCACCTTGTCTGGGCTCATGATTGCGCACTTGATCTATTTCCCCAAGGCGCCCGATGCCGTTTTCGCACAGCTTAACCCACCATCCGTGACGCAGGAACGACCCAAATCCAAAGTAAGAGAAGCTTCACGCAAACGTGAGCAAGATGTTAGCAGTGAAAATGAAGACGAAATGACCGATGCCAGAGAAGGCTCACGCAATAGTCCTGCACGGAGCCGTTTTATCGCCGAATCACAGGGGCGTGTTAGACCACAAGCAATAGGCCAACCCGCCAATGTTGCCGCAATTGATCCTATGATTGCGGCGACCGAAAGCGAGCTAGGTCAAGGGGCAGTCTATATGATTCGGGTTAGCAATCCTGGAGATGCAGGTGGTGTCGTCGCACTCAGGCTAAATGGCGATAACAGCGTATCTCAGAATATTGATAATAGGAGATTTTCTACCGCCGCTGGAGAGGAACTAGCACATTTCAACTCATCCTCGACGACCAATGTATTTAACTTTATTGCTGGTATGCATTACATCAAATTTAAACACTGGCCACTGCGCTGGCTTTATTTTATCGCAGGGCTGGGTGCTTGCGCGTTAATCGCCACTGGCCTACTGCATTGGACTCAGGCACGTAACCAAAGGCAAGGCAGCACTGGCTTCAATGTGTCTTTTATGAATGCACATAACATCGCTGCGATCACTGGCATTATTTCTGCGACCGGGGCTTTTTTAGTGGTCAATCGCTTGCTCAATAATAGAGAACAATTTGCAGGTATCTCCAGCCGCGATCTAGAGGTATATGCCTTCTTTGGTGTCTGGCTAGCTTGTTTACTTCATGCGTTGATCAGAGAGTTTTTGAACAAACAGCATGGTTACCGAAAGGCTTGGGCAGAACAATGCTGCGCGATTGCTCTGATTGCTATCGCAGCTGTGGGACTGAACTGGATAACCACAGGCGACCATCTGCTTAAGACCCTATTCACCCATACCTATTGGCCCGTTGCGACCCTAGACTTAGTGCTTGTTACTAGTGCAGTGATGGCCATTTACGCAGCGCGGAAACTATCCGTTATCCGTGAGAGTTAGATGTTAAAAGGAGAGGATTAATGCCTAAAGACCTGCTGTTAGTCGCCATATTTAGCACGGCCTACCTCAGCTTTGCTTTGTTCGCCCTGAGCGAAGTACGGCATTGGCGCGTTGTTTTCGATAAGGCGCTACCCACTCAAAGGGAGGTGTTGCTCCTACGCAGCCTAGGCATCTTGATGCTAAGCATATCTTTAGCACTGTCGCTGGTGCGCGACGGTGCCAGCTTTGGCAGCCTGCTCTGGATAACAATGATTGGCGTGGCTGCACTTGCCGTTGCTTTAACCTTAGCTTGGCGACCTCGCTGGTTACGCCCTGCAGGTAAATTATTCTCCTTCACTTACCCAGATACAGGGCGAGTTAACCATAAAATGAACCAAGTTAAAGGTTGATAAAATTGATGATATTGAAAGCCGTTTTACTCTCATTGGCACTACTTACTTTACCACTCACCGGTTGGGCGCAGGAAAATGCCAGTGCCGATAACAGCCAAGCCACGTTACCGCTCAACACTGAGACTCATGCCATTGATCAATCATCTTCAGCATCTGAAACGGTAGTTTCGGGTGTGCAACAGCCAACGGAGGAAGCTTCCGCTACAGATGTGTTAGCAACATCGACTTGGTGGAACGATGCCTTCGCGCTGCTGGAGACGGGCGGCACTGTAGTGGTGATATTGGTGTTGATGTCATTGATTGCGATGACGATTGTGCTGATGAAACTTATCCAGTTTCAGCGAGCCGGACTGTGGCAACGTAAACCCGCAAGGCAGGCATTAGCGCTATGGCAACAAGGCAAGCAGGAAGAAGCATTACAGCTTGCTGCGGTAAGCCGCAATCCCACAGCACAGGCAATGGCACAAGCGATTCGTGGCATCACACGCCAACTCCCTGAATCTTTAGTCCGCGAAGAAGTACTGCGTTATGGCTGTAATGCGCTATTTCAGTTAAGACGCGGATTGCGCCCACTAGAGGTCATAGGTTCATTATCACCACTACTGGGATTACTGGGCACGGTAATGGGTATGATCGCCGCCTTTCAACAACTCCAAGCGGCGGGTAATAAAGTGAATCCGGCGATTCTATCGGGCGGGATCTGGGAAGCCTTGCTCACCACAGCGGTCGGTTTGTGTGTCGCTATCCCAGTGGTGGCATTGCTGAACTATCTAGAACGGCGCGTCGATCATCTCGCTCACGAAATGGATAACTTAGTGACGCAACTGTTTACCCCAGAGTTATCGGCGGCCAGCACTTATCAAGCACCAAGCACAGTGGTTACACCACTCACAGCCAATAACAAACAGGCACGCCATGCAAGCGCCCTTTAGTCAACGACCAAGACTCACGGCTCATCCTTCAAAACGTAAAGCTGTGATTAGCTTAACGCCACTCATTGATGTGGTGTTTATCCTATTGGTGTTTTTTATGCTGTCTTCCAGTTTTCTAGACTGGCGCACTGTGGCGCTCGATACCAGCACGGCAGGTAGCCCCGCTCCCGCTGAGCAAGCGCCATTTTTAGTACAAATTAGCGCAGACCAACTGCAACTAAACGGCGAAACGATCACACTGGAAGCATTACAGCAAAAAGCACAAGGGCGCCAGCCTGCAAGCCAGATAGTGAGCCTACAGCCGCAAGCGGATACTCCAGTACAAAGGTTAGTACAGGTATTGGATGCACTTAATGCCGCAGGGATTACGCCGCTAACACTGGTAGAAGACTCCAATTGGCAACCCGCACCTGCGGGCAATAACATAGAGAACAGCCACTAATGCATTTTCCTGAACGTCGGCCGGACCAAACCGAAGAACGTATTTTGCCGCTGATTAATGTGGTGTTCTTGCTGTTAATCTTTTTTATGATCGCAGGTAGCCTTTCAGTGACAGCGCCGTTTGATGTCACTCCACCGGTCTCGCAAAGTGATGGCGTAGATGAACCGGATGCCGTGCTCATCCTAATAAGCCGTGACAACAAACTCGCACTCGATAATGAACCGATTACGGAAGCAGAACTGTTAGCACGCATCGATATGCTGCTGTCCGCCGAGCCAGAAACCCAAGTCACGCTAAAAGTTGATGGTGAGTTATCGGGAAATCAGCTCGTACATTTTACCCAAGCCTTGTATGGCGTAGGCGTTAAAAAGCTGCGTTTATTAACTGAGCTGGGGGCCAAATGACAGACCAAGAGTTAGCGCCGAACATAGCGCAATGCGGTATAGCTTTGCTGTTAGCGGCTTTTTTGCACATCGCCTTAACGGCTGCAGTGTTTTGGTCACCAGCAGTAATAACACCCACGGGTCAGGCTAAAGCGGTTGGCAACGGAGGGATTGAAATTTCCTTAGGGCCAGCAGGTAGCGCAGCGAGTGCTCTGCCACAAACGACGGCGCCAGTTGCTAAGCAAAAATCTGAGCCAATCGCAGAGCAACTCGATAAACCAACACCATTGACACCTGTCACAAAGAAAGCAACTCCCACACTAAGTACCAAACCTAAACCCATAGCGCCAACGCCTCAAGATGAGCTAACAACTCAGTCCGAGGTGAATGAGCAGCATAGCAGTCCAACCGAAACCCCATCGCCGACAGCGTTAGCAGCGTCTGCCAACGAAGTAGGTCAAAGTGGTGAAGGTCATTCCGCAGAACAGAATAAGGCGGCTAGCGGCGATAACATGACTGGCGGAGGTTTGCTTGGCGATACCCAGGACTACACTGCGACTTTATTAGCTTGGTTAGAGCAACATAAGGAATATCCGCGTACGGCACGTAATCGACGACAGCAAGGCACAGTAATGCTGTATTTTGTGTTAGATCGCCAAGGCAGAGTCAGCGCGAGTCGAATTGAGCAAAGTTCGGGCTATCAAACATTAGATGCAGAAGCACTAAAAATGTTGGAGCGAGCCCAGCCCTTACCTGCCATACCCGATGCAATGCCAAACGAGATGTTAGAACTTGTTGTGCCAGTGCAGTTTTTCTTACGTTAAGCTGCGCCGTAAAATGGGACATCCAGCGGACAAACTTATCGATATGGTCATCATATTTAATGAGTGCCTTGCTTGTTTGTCTGAGCAATCATGTAAATAGGTATAAACCCTATTTCATCGCGGCTTTTACGTAGACATCGAAACGGTTTTTCTTAGTTTCGATAACCGTATTTGGCTTAACCCCATCCAAATCTTCGGCATAATCTGGGCGCTTAACGACGACACGTTTCGTTGCTAAAGCCAAAGCGGGGGCGAGTAGGCCATCGGCGTCTAAATCGGCACCAACTAAGGATTGGAATACACGCATTTCCTTTTTAACAAGGGCCGATTTATCGCGGTGGGGATACATAGGGTCGAGGTACACCACATCTACCTCTTGTGCCAATTTCGAAAGGGCTTCGAGGCTCGAACCATGGAACAGGCGCATCCGCTCACGCATCCAGACACCGATTTCAGCATCTTGATAGGCGCGGCGCAGACCATCTTCAAGCAATGCCGCAACCACAGGATGACGTTCAACCATAGTTACAGTGCAACCAAGGCTTGCTAGCACGAAGGCATCGCGTCCTAAACCCGCAGTGCCATCAACCACACTTGGCATTACCCCTTGCTTTAATCCCACGGCTTTAGCGATGGATTGGCCGCGACCACCACCGAACTTACGTCTATGGGCGACGGCGCCAGTCACAAAGTCCACCACTATGCCATCGAGCTTAGGCTCATCGCGTTTATGCAGTGATAAAGTATCTGAATCAAAACGCAATTCGAAGGTCGCATTCGCATCGTAGACGAGTTGCCAACGTGCACAAATATCCACAAGTGTTGGGTATTGCTGATTGAAAAAAATCGGTGTCACAGGCTGTCTTCTAACCAACGAAAATGATGGCCATTATGCCTAAAAATCTGGTTTATGAATATGCCAGTCAGCAAATCACATCAGCAAACTCATCACTGTCTTAGTCAATTTGTCGCAGTGCACCCTTAAAGATTCAAACAAGCATCACACTGTAATTCACTGATTTATAAAGATAGTAATCTATTTGTATAACAATTAGGTGATTTATGTTATATGTTATATCCCCAGTCAACCTGCGTGACTTCCGTATGGGATAAGGACTCTTTTTGCTTCAATGGCTGAAAGGTTTTTTGTTTATTAGGGATCAAGACTTTTTAAATCCTGATAGAACAATATTAAAAACCAGCTTATTGCGGATCATTCTGCTCAGTGGCGCGATATTGACCGCTAGCATAGTGCTGCATAGCTCTTTAATTGCGTATGAGTTAAACCTCGCTTTCATTATCAGCATTACGGTCAGTTTTTTAACCGTACTCTTCTTAACTTTATGGTTTACCCGCAAATATTTACTCGCCAGCTCTATTAGCCTGCTGGCCATGGTCATTGCCGCCTGTATTTCTATACTCTTGTTTGTCCCAGACTTTAACTTATCCCAGGCGGGGATTACCTTCTTATATACCTTGCCCTTAATGGCGCTTTTTCTATTTGGCAGAAAAGTGGCCGTTATCATGATGTTTTTTAATGTATTACCTTTTTTACTGCTGCTGCGTAACCAAAATATTCCCCCGATTATTGATATTGATATCAGTCTGCCTGCGACCCACGCTTATCTGAATGGCTTGCTGTTTGTCTTTTTTAATATCTGTATTCCCTTGTCGGCGATGCGCCTGCTAAAAACCCAGAAAGTCCATGCGCAGCAAATGATCCAGCATCAAAATGATCTGCAACGTACCTTAGATCAATATGCTGAAATCTTTGAAAATAATGGTACCGCTTCCTTCTTCTGTAATGAGGACGGCGTGATCCTCAACCTGAATAATGCGGCCAAAGAAATCGCCGGAGAGGTCACACTAAACCGCACTCGCCTATGTGACATTTTTGAACTTACCGAAGATACCAGCACAAATTTACTGGCGGCCGCGTTTCCGACCCATTTAAAGAACAATAACAGTATTAAATATCTGCTGCAGAAAGCCTCATTAGAGCACCATGACACTTTGTTGTTTCACTGCCACGATGTCACTGAACAGGCTAACCATGCGATTGAACTAAGCCGACTTAAAAAGCACCATATCAGCACACATTTCTATGATTTAGTGACCGGATTACCCAACGAGAATCACTGGTATAACCCAGCCCCAAGTACGATCCATTTGGATATGACAGTCGCCTTAATCAAAATTGATAATCTGAGTCAAATCAATGCCGCCTTCGGTATCAGCGTCGGGGATGCCATCCTAAAAGCCTTTGCGACCGAACTCAAAAATCGCTTTGGTCATCACGCAAAAATATACCGGTTTAGGGGAGCCTCGTTTGCGCTTGAGTTTACCAGCCTGCCGCTGATCTCCCCCGAAAACCTCGCGCTACAATTACGCGAGCGTATTCCAACAAACCTGCAGCTCAAACATGAACAACAAATTGAATATCATCTCGAGTGCCGAGTCGGTTGCAGTTCGGGTAATAAAGCCTCACCGCAGCAAGCCGCAGAGCAATGTTTAATTGCCATTAAGCAAACCACCCAAGCTAGCCCAGTCATGGTGTATTACATTGGTTTGATTAATAATCTTCTCGAAGCCTCATCGCAGAAAGCTAAAATTCGCGACGCATTGAAACACAATCGTCTGGAGATGTGGCTACAGCCTAAAGTAAGGGCCGATGGCCACATTATTAGCTTTGAAGCGCTGGCAAGAATGTTCGATGAAGACGGCACTATGATTATGCCGAACACGTTTATCCCTATCATAGAGTCATCCCAATTACAGGCGATTTTTGCGATAAAAGTCTTCAGGCAATTACTACAACTGATCCGTTCTTGGCCGAAAAATGTGCCTCTGGTCAGGATAGCCTTCAACTTATCTGGGCAGGATATATTGTCGGATCGCTTCTTTAAGGTGTTGATCCAAACCTATATGAATCACCCCGAACTCATCCCATTATTAGAGATTGAAATCACTGAAACCTCAGTATTTTCAACCCATAAAGAAACGGGCCGACGCCTAAACACCTTAGCTCGCATGGGAGTTTCTATCGCCATTGACGATTTTGGCACTGGCCATGCGTCATTAAGCCAACTCATTGATATCAGTGCCGACACGATAAAAATCGACCGCTGCTTTGTCAGTCAAATGGGCATTAGTGAACGCCATACCCAAATTGTCAACGCCGCCATCCTGTTAGCCAAGAGCTTAAAACTCAACGTCATTGCCGAAGGTATCGAAACCAAAGCCCAGTTATTGCAACTCACGGCGCTAGGATGTGAACAATTTCAAGGCTATCTATTCGGTAAACCCGCACCCGCGAATCTATGGCTGAAAACCTTTCAAATGCAAACACCCACACATTGGTTCGCCAATAAAAAGAGCGCCAACTGAGGCATTAAATTTACGCCTACAAGCATCGCAGGTATAATTGGCGTCAGGCATTTGCCTCTCTTTGCTATGTTTGCAAATTACTAGGATCCCCCATGTTAAGTTACCGCCATGGTTATCACGCTGGCAATTATGCCGATGTGTTGAAACACGCCATCTTGCTTCAAACCTTGCAGCTGATGCACAAGAAAGACAAACCACTCGTGTATATCGATACCCATGCGGGTGTAGGTGGTTATGCTTTAAGCGATGAATTTGCACAAAAAACCGGTGAATACCTCGAAGGTGTAGCTAAGCTTTGGGATAAAACTGATCTGCCGCAGTCGCTGCAGGACTATGTCGCCGCCGTGCGTCATTTTAATGAAGAAAATCCTGACGAACTCAACTTCTACCCAGGTTCGCCCGCCATTATAGACATGGAATTGGGGCCTAAAGATCGCATGGTGCTGCACGAGCTGCACAGCACTGATTATGTGTTGCTGGATGATTATTTCTGCGAAGACAGACAAGTAAAAGTGATCAAAGGCGATGGCTTAAAAGGCCTTATCGCCGCAGTGCCACCATTAGAGCGCCGCGCTCTGGTGCTCGTCGATCCTAGCTACGAGATGAAAACCGACTATCAAGATGTAGCCGAAACCCTGATCAAAGCGCATAAACGTTTTGCTACAGGCGTGTTTATGCTTTGGTATCCCGTGGTAAATCGCGCTCAGACCGAAGGCATGTTATCGCGTCTCGCCAGTAGTGGCATTAAACGTCAGCTAAGAATTGAGCAGGCAAT
This sequence comes from Shewanella sp. SR1, assembly GCF_020447145.1. Classification (NCBI taxonomy): domain Bacteria; kingdom Pseudomonadati; phylum Pseudomonadota; class Gammaproteobacteria; order Alteromonadales; family Shewanellaceae; genus Shewanella; species Shewanella sp. SR1. Next base: position 87,339 of record NZ_JAJAEF010000014.1, read on the forward strand.
TAAACCCGATTCGGATGAGTTTGGCATGACAGCGGCAGGGTTATGGATCATCAATCCGCCTTGGCAGTTAGATGAAATCGCAACCGAATTAATGGATTACTTAGGTAAGACGCTCGGACAAGCGGACGGTAATATCACAGTAAAATGGGAAGTCGGCGAATAACCTTCTACTCAAATGGCGGCGATGATCTCAGGTTTTCGCCGCTTGATTTAAGTTCACAAAGTCTACAGCTAAACGCCCTTCTGCTCGCGATAACGCTTCAATAGAATTTTAACACGCTCAACATAGGCTTGGGTTTCAGGATAGGGCGGAATGCCATTGTACTGCACCACAGTTGTCGGCCCCGCATTGTAGGCCGCGCAGGCCAAGGCCACATCCCCGTTAAACTGTTTTAGCATTTGCGCCAGATACTTACTGCCACCTAAGATATTTTCTTCGGGTAAAAACGCGTTTGCCACACCCATTTCTTTAGCCGTTTCAGGCATTAATTGCATCAATCCCATAGCGCCAGTACGCGACAATGCACGCGCATTAAAGGCTGATTCTGCGTGGATCACGGCGCGGATCAAGGCGGGGTCGAGTTGATGTTTATGGGCAGCACGAGTGATCAGGGCATCGTAATTGGCGGTAAATAAACGGATACCATTCCAATCTATAGTCGAGTCGGGGCGGCAGGCAAAACAGTCATACAACAAAATTTGATACGGGTTATTGGCAGGGGCTTTGTCGGTAAATACAGTGACGCCATTGGCTTGTTGGTATTGATAAATCTTGAGTTTTTCTAAGCCTTCACGGCTGACTATGCCGCTCTCTGAATATCTGGCAACGATACGCGGCTTAGCTTTAACGCTCGCCTCCTCCGCTTTTATACTCGTCATCAGACTCGATATCAGCCATAAACTCAGACCCAACACGGCAAGGCGGCGAGGCGATAAAAAGGCCGCTGCCATTTGTGTACGAGTCGGTGCTGAGCGAGTGAGCAACATCAAAGTCCCGTGTGCTGATTAAGTTTAAGTACTTCAATAATAGCAAAGAGTTGCTTCATCTCTCGGTTTATCTGACTAAATTCTGCTGAAAAGGTCGCGCCATTAAAAATGGACTGTATTTGAAAACGCGTTCTGCGATTTGGCAGGAACATAATCAACTTGTTACGAAAGAAAGCGCATTGAATATTTCCACCAAAATGCTTGGCAAGTTCCTGTAAGCGCTCCATAAATGCCGTATTGAGCAAATAGCGAGACTCCACTTGATCCGTTGAAAACACATCGAACTCTTTTTCGAATTGCGGATCTTCAAGTTTCACTCGCACCAGTCCAGCATGGCTGTCAGACAAGAAATTCGCTAAACCACCGCGATCCCTCAGCACCACAGTGTGGCCGATAAACGCTTTATGGCTACTCAGCTCAACCACTAAGCCACTAAACTGGGTTTCGGTGCGGGTAACGGTTCTGCGCCTATTGGTGCTGGCATCCAGTTCTTCGACTTGCACATTTTTGGTCAAGGTGAGTTCATTTACAGTTAGCTCAACGCCTTTATAGCGACCTTGAATATAGTCACCGAAGCTCACTTTGTCGTATTGCGGCAATACTTTAGCCGCAACGAGTCGATTCATATCGAGGCGCATTTCGCGGCTATAAACAAAATCATCACCGAAATATTTAAACATCAGTGGATAAATATCCCGCTGAACCAGATGTTTAAAATCTCGAGTCGGCGCAAAGCTCCACCAGCTCAACCCAACTAAAGCAAGCAAGGGTAAAGGAGGAAAATAAGCAACGCCGCGGTAATAGCCAATCACAGTGAGTAAGGTCAGCCCAAGTACTATCATCAAACTCAAATATAAACGTTTGCGCGCCGCCTTAAGGCAGGCCACGCGCTTAGTTTCATATTTACGACTAATGGGGGCTAGATGTTCTTCGTAATACGCTTCGAGTTGAGGAAGTTCATCCAAATCCGCAGACAAACCAACATGACCCCGATAAGTCCGAATCGGGCTACCTAAAATAAAGGTGAAAATATTCATATTGATATCATAGTATTGCAGGGTGAACACTCACCCTGCGCAACTAAGCTTACAAGTATTCGGCCGCATCTACGGGCGCTTTTGCCGCTTCGCTCACCTCATAGAATGGCATCACTTTAATGCTCGCCATAGAAGCGATAATCGAGCCGGGGAAGATTTCAACCGCAGTATTAAGCTCTGACACTGCCGAGTTATAGAAACGCCTCGCTGCAGAGATATGCGCTTCGACCTCGTTATAGGTCTGCATCGCCTGCAACATAGTGTTGTCGGACTTAAGCTCGGGATAGTTCTCCACATTCACCATTAAGGCACCCATTTTGTCGTTCAACCGCTCAGCCTGAACTAAATGCTCTTTAACGGCACTCGGATCGGCCTTGTTGTAATTATGGCTGAGCTGAGTGCGTAATTCGGTGATTTCTGTGAGCAGCGACTTTTCATGATCCATAAATCGTTTGGCGATTTTTAGAATATTAGGCACAAGATCGGCACGTTTGGTTAGCTGTACATCGATACCCGACAGGGCCTCGAGTGCAGTATTGCGCTTTTTGACTAGGCTGACGTACCAAAGATAGGTAACGATAAAAATCAGCGTTAATCCCAATAACAATTTTTCCATCTTCCATCCTTAGGTTTCTTATTCTTGTTAACAGGATACAGCTAATCATAAATGAGTGGAAATTTCACCTATGGCACAGGTTAAGACGATGAAATTATTCGCTGGTCAGAGCTGGCAATGGTGAAAGTGGCTATCTGGAGCTTCAACCACCAGCAAAACTCGCCTCTTTAGGCGGAAAACTGTGATCCGGCACATTAAAAAGCGCAATTAAAATATAAATTTAACGATATTCAGCTCCGATACAGCAAACAAGGTCTATAGTGTATTTGCACAACATTAGAGCATCCAATTTTGCTCGTGAATACTGGACTCCTCGAGAGTCCATTTTTTTATCCCCATTTTGCCCTCATCACTTCTACACAGCCAATCGCAACATTTAAGTTTCAATTAAAACTTAACAATCATACTTTCCGGCTAATTTTTTAACTTTTACCTTAGCTTTCCCCCAGAATACTTGCTGCCAGAGTCGGCCGTCGGCAATGCCTCGCGTCTGTTCTAGGGTCAAAGATAGTGCGCTGCGCAAAGGTCGACATAAAGGAAGAACGATGAGTTTCAATTCCGGCGATATCCCCCCAAAAAAGGCCTCGGAGCCAGATCCACAACATGGCGATATCAGCGCCAGTGGTTGGTTTGTGCGTTTTCTCAATATTGTTGAACGCTTAGGTAATCTTCTCCCCCACCCAATCACCCTATTCGCGCTGTTCTGTGTCGCTGTGGTCGTCATTTCAGGCATCGCAGGTTACTTTGGCCTGACCGTTGTTGACCCAAGACCCATTGGTTCCCACGGCCGCAGTGCAGACGGGTTAATCCATGTAGTAAGCCTAATGAACGCCGAAGGCTTGCGGATGATAGTGTCGCATCTGGTAACTAACTTTACTGGCTTTACACCGCTTGGCACTGTGCTCGTCGCACTGCTCGGCGTCGGGATTGCAGAACGTTCCGGCTTATTATCCGCCGCCATGCGCGCCTTAGTCATGGGCGCCTCAAAGCGATTGGTTACTGTGACCATAGTCTTTGCCGGCATTATGTCCAACACGGCCGCCGAGCTTGGCTATGTGGTATTGATCCCTATGGCGGCGATGATTTTCCACTCCCTTGGTCGCCATCCTCTGGCCGGTTTAGCCGCCGCCTTTGCGGGGGTTTCAGGAGGCTATAGCGCAAACTTGTTACTGGGTACTGTCGATCCCTTATTATCGGGCATTACCGAAGCTGCGGCGCGCATGATAGATCCTGAGTACAACGTCGGCCCAGAAGTGAACTGGTACTTCATGTTTGTTTCCACCTTTGTGATCACTTTCCTCGGCGCCTTTGTCACCGAGAAAATCGTCGAGCCTAAGTTAGGCAAATACCAAGGTGATGATGCGGATGAAACCGTACTGCAATCGATGGAGAGCGTTAGTGAGATTGAAAAGCGTGGCTTAAAATGGGCGGGGTTATCTATGTTAGTGCTCGCCGTTATCCTAGCGCTTTCAGTCGTACCAGAAGGCGCGCCGCTGCGTCATCCAGAAACTGGCCTTATCTCAGGTTCACCGTTCCTCAAGGGTATAGTCGCCTTCATCTTTATTTGTTTTGCCATACCGGGCTTTATTTACGGCAAAATAGTGGGCAGCATCAAAAATGATAAAGATGTCATCAATGCCATGTCCCACAGCATGAGCACTATGGGCATGTATATCGTCCTCGTCTTCTTCGCCGCGCAGTTTGTCGCCTTCTTCAACTGGAGTAATTTAGGTGCTGTATTAGCAGTGTTAGGTGCCGATGGGCTGCAATCCATAGGCCTGACTGGCCCTATCGTGTTCCTGTTCTTTATTATGCTTTGCGGCTTTATCAACTTGATGCTCGGCAGCGCCTCGGCACAGTGGGCCATTACCGCCCCGATTTTCGTGCCTATGCTGATGCTGGTCGGTTATGCCCCCGAAACAATTCAAGCGGCATACCGTATTGGGGACTCAGTGACTAACTTAGTCACGCCTATGATGAGCTACTTTGGTTTGATATTAGCGGTCGCCTGTCGTTACCAGAAAAACCTCGGTATAGGCACGCTGATCGCCACTATGCTGCCGTACACCCTGGTGTTTTTCGTGGGTTGGACAGCATTCTTCTTCCTGTGGGTATTTGGCTTTGGTCTGCCCGTCGGGCCAGGCGCAGCGACTTACTACACGCCTTAACCTCAATAAAAAGGGCGTCGATGATGAAGTCGACACCCTTGCTTTATCGGGTTGAACCACTAAAACCCGTAGATTTAGTCGTATAACCATTCCATCAACATACTGCAAATGAGCAAAAACATACCTAGATTAAACACATAGGTCTGCAGTGTGGATTTTTCTGGCGTGTCCTTGGCTTGCGACACTATTTGGCTCACTGACATAAAAAATAACTGCGGGGTTAACCCCATGCCGACAAATAACACGGCGGCACCAACGCAGCGGGTTAACTCGGGCACAGCAAGCGCCGGCAAGTAAAATGCATATACACCATAGGCCAAAAACGCCAGCGCTATGCTATGGCATATCATTCCCACGATAAGTTGCTTAGTTGCAAGATTACCCCACGAAAACACCATGTCACCCCTACACTCAGCTTAACCAGAACTATTGATGCTATTGGGCGCGCAGTTTATCTCGCTTACGATAAATCTGCACCCACGCAAACCAACCAAATAAAATACCGCCAATGGGATAAATATAGAGCGCTCTTTGCAGTTCCGCCCAGAATGGATCGCCCGAGATAAAATAATGGATTAAGGCGACCACGAGGGACGTCAGCATACCCCAGTAAAGTACGCCAAAGACCAAAATAAAGTACCACTTACCCTTAGCAAGTAGTGCATCTAGTTTTTGCAATTCCAATGCTGCATCATCCATGTTTCGTCCTCTTAACGGCCTAAGCGCAATATGCCAGAACTCGCGCACAGTGCCTATCCATCTTTATAACTAACAGCGTTAAAATAACAAAAAGCCCCGCAATTGCAGGGCTTTAGTTTAGAAACGACTGAGCTTATTCAGCTGAGTTTGGCTTCTCTTCCTTACCTTTCTTCTCACGCTTACTGAAGATACGCTCCACTATCACGAAGAATAATGGTACGAAGAAGATACCTAGGAAAGTCGAGCTCATCATACCGCCAAGTACCGCAGTACCGATGGCGTTTTGGCTACCAGAACCCACACCCGAGCTAATGGCTAACGGCACTACACCTAAACCAAAGGCAAGAGACGTCATCAGAATAGGACGCAAACGCACACGTACCGCATGCAAGGTCGCCTCGACTAAGCCTGAGCCTTTCTCGTAGAACTCTTTCGCGAATTCTACAATCAAGATGGCATTCTTAGTTGCCAAGCCCACTGTGGTTAACAGTCCCACTTGGAAGAACACGTCGTTTGGCAAGCCGCGACCGTTCATTGCAACTAAGGCACCGATGATCCCGAGTGGCACCACAAGCACAACAGCAAACGGCACCGACCAGCTCTCATAGAGTGCCGCCAGTACGAGGAACACCACTAAGATCGACAAGGCATACAGCGCAGGCGCTTGGTTACCCGATAGACGCTCTTCGTACGATAAGCCGTTCCACTCAACACCAAAGCCAGGAGGAAGCTGCTTAGCAAGGTCTTCCATGATTTCCATCGCCGCACCGGTACTGAACCCAGGAGCCGTAGCACCCTGAATGTTCATCGAAGGTAAGCCGTTAAAGCGCTCTAGACGGGGTGAACCGAATTCCCATGTACCAGTGGCAAAGGCAGAGAATGGCACCATGTCACCCTTGTTGTTTCGCACGTACCAAGAGTCTAAGTCTCCTGGTTGCATACGATACTGGGCATCACCCTGCACATACACTTTCTTCACGCGGCCGCGGTCAATAAAGTCGTTCACATAAGAACCACCCCAAGCAGTGGCAAGCACACTGTTCACATTAGTGATTTCAATGCCTAACGCGCTTAACTTAGCGTGATCTACATGTAATTGATAAATCGGCGCATCTTCTTGACCGTTAGGACGCACGCCCACCAGATTTGGATTCTGTGCCGCCATGCCCAGCAGTTGGTTACGTGCCGCCACTAACTTCTCGTGACCTTGGCCGTTCTTATCCTGCAAGTACATGTCGAAACCGTTCGCCGTACCCAACTCGATAACCGCAGGCGGTACGAAGGCAAAGACTAAGGCATCTTTCATCTGGCCGAACACACCCATGGCACGACCCGCAATAGACTTAACGTCCATGCCAGGCGCTTCACGCTCAGACCAATCCTTCAAGCCAACGAAAGCGATACCCATGTTTTGCCCTTGACCCGCAAAACTGAAGCCCGCCACGCTAAATACCGATCTCACGCCTTCTTCAGCCATAAAGTGATCAGAAACTTTCTCCAATACTTTTAGGGTGCTTTCTTGGGTTGAGTTAGTCGGCAAAATCGCTTGGGTAAACAAAATACCTTGGTCTTCGTCTGGCAAGAAGGCGGTAGGCATACGGATGAAGATCCAACCCACTGCAATGACCAGCACAACGTAAATCGTCATTACTCTGAAGCTGCGCTTGATGATACCAGCCACGCTCGATTCATAACGATTAGTCAGCTTGTCGAAAGTACGGTTAAACCAACCGAAGAAGCCTGTTTCTATGTGACCATGGCCCTTCTTGACTGGCTTGAGCATAGTAGCACACAGTGCTGGCGTTAAAATCAACGCCACCAGGACAGACAGCGCCATCGCAGAGACGATAGTGATCGAGAACTGACGGTAGATCACGCCCGTTGAACCTGACATAAATGCCATAGGTACAAACACAGCAGATAGGGTCAGACCAATACCGACTAAGGCACCGGTAATTTGGTCCATCGACTTACGCGTCGCTTCGAGTGGACTTAAGCCCTCTTCGGACATCACCCGCTCGACGTTTTCCACCACCACAATCGCATCGTCCACCAGCAAACCGATGGCGAGCACCATAGCGAACATGGTTAGGGTGTTAATCGAGAACCCTGCCATCGATAGAATCGCAAAGGTACCCAGCAATACCACAGGTACCGCAATGGTCGGGATCAAGGTTGCACGGAAGTTTTGCAGGAAGAGGTACATGATGACGAACACAAGTACGATAGCTTCAAGCAAGGTATGCACCACACCTTCGATAGATTGCTCTACGAAAGGTGTTGTATCGTATGGATAAACCACTTCTAACCCCTGCGGGAAGAAAGGCTTCATCTCAGCAATTTTTTCACGAACCGCTGATGCGGTATCCAGCGCGTTAGCACCCGTTGCCAGCTTGATCGCTAACCCTGTTGCAGGTTGACCATTATACAGTGACACCACGGCATAACTTTCAGAACCTAACTCAACTCGTGCCACATCGCCGAGGAAGACATTTGCGCCTGAAATATCCGATTTAAGGATAATCTTGCGAAACTCTTCCGCCGTTTGTAAGCGGCTTTGCGCCGATACAGTCGCGTTCAGCTCTTGGCCAGCCACAGATGGCGCGCCACCTAACTGTCCAGCGGAGACTTGAGCGTTTTGAGAACGAATAGCCGCAATAACATCTAAGCTAGTTAAGTTATATTGAGTCAACTTCAACGGATCTAGCCATATACGCATCGCATATTGGGCACCGAACAGCTGAATTTCACCTACACCCGGAACACGGCTCATAGGATCTTGAATGTTCGCACCCACGTAGTCGGCGATATCGCCTTTATCTAACGAACCGTCGGTCGATACGAAGCCTAATACCATTAAGAAGCCTGAACTCGACTTGTTAACGTTAACCCCTTGCGACTGCACTTCTTGCGGTAACAGGGTCATAGCGCCCTGTAACTTGTTCTGAACTTGAACCTGTGCAATATCCGGATCGGCTTCGGCGTTGAAGGTTAAGGTAATAGACGCATTACCAAAACTGTCACTGGTTGAGGAGATATAACGGAGGTTATCGATACCCGTCATACGTTGCTCAATCACCTGAGTTACAGAATCTTCAACGATCTTAGCGGAAGCACCAGGATAGTTAGCACTGATCACCACGGTAGGTGGTGCAATGTTAGGATATTGAGACACTGGCAGCGAGCGGAGCGAGAGGATCCCCGCCAGCATGATAATCAAGGCGATCACCCACGCAAAGATGGGGCGATCAATAAAAAAACGTGCCATAGCTATGCCCTATTGTGCTTGCGTTTCAGAAATAACTTTGGTGGTTACTGGAGCGCCTGGACGAATTTTCTGTAATCCTTCCACAATTAACTTATCGCCCACAGCTAAACCAGAAGTGACTCGCCATTGGTTGTTAATCACTTCAGCGGTCGTTACAGTTTTCGATTCAACGACACCTTGGTCATTTACAACCATAGCCACTGCTTGACCCTTAGAGTTACGCGTGATGGCTTTTTGTGGAACCAAGATAGCCTGTGGATCGGTGCCCGCATTCAACATAGCGCGAACATACATACCAGGTAACAAGATACCTTCAGGGTTCGGGAACTCGGCGCGCAGAATCACAGATCCAGTGTTTTCATCCACACTCACTTCGGCGAACTGCAACTTACCTAGATGGCTGTATTGAGTGCCATCTTCGAGCAACAACTGCACATCAGCATTTTCTGAAGCTTGTAGCTTACCTTGCTTTAACTTAGCTTTAAGACGTAACAACTGCGCACTCGATTGCGCGATATCCACATTGATAGGATCAAGTTGTTGAATCGTCGCCAGCGTTTGGCTTTGGTTCGCTGTCACTAACGCACCCGCAGTCACACTCGATTTACCGATACGACCAGAGATAGGCGCTAATACTTCAGTGTATTGCAGGTTGATTTTAGCTGTGTTAATCGCAGCTTCTGCCACGGTGACATTCGCTAATGCTTCTTTATATGCCGCTTCAGCTTCATCAAATTCTTGCTTACTGATGGCGTTGGTTTTCACCAGTTGCTGATAACGTGCAGCCTTAGCTTTTGCTGAGGCTAAACCCGCATTGGCTCTGGCTAAATCGGCATTGGCACTCACTAATGCGGCTTTATAAGTTGCAGAGTCAATTTGATACAAGGATTCACCCTGTTTCACATTGCCACCTTCAACAAAACTACGCTTAGTGATAATACCGCTCACCTGTGGACGAACTTCGGCCTCGAGGAAAGCTTTACTGCGTCCTGGTAACTCCACCTGAATCACTTGTGGCTGGGCAACAATATTAAGGATTCCCACTTCCATACTACGTGGGCCAGCGCCCGCCTGAGCTTTCTCTTCTTGAGGGCTGCAAGCTGCCATCCATAACGCCACGCTTATAACTGAGGCAAGTTTAATTGTCTGCCGCATGAGAACTCCTTCAAATATTAACTGCCCACATACCAGTACACTTATTGCGCTGACACGAGCCGTAATTGTAACTAAAATCAAATCCGTTATTTATCTCATAGCCTATATGAATCAACAAGGAAGATAACGAAACTAAATTGTAAACTAATGAAAATTTTCACTCATTCGGCATTACTATATTCATCGAATTGTTATTCGATTTAAAAAGCCTGTTAACTTTGAGTAGCATTGTTAGAGGGATATGCCGTAAAACACCCAATAAGCCTACTCCATATTGAATATGTTGCAAATCTGTTCATATTCTAAACTTGCCATAGGCCAAGGCCCACAGCTCAATGGCGTTAGCTTAACCGCCACTTGTTGCAATAATTTGTACATAGAGACAAAAACGCAGCGCTGTTGTTTTTACTCAGGCCACTCTCAGCATCAAGTCGCTAAAAACGACCTATCAAGACTGACAATACCGAAAGAGAGTAAACAAGGAATTGGCTTCAGACTGCCTGCGCGTAAAAAACATCATTTAGCGGATTAATGTGCAGTTTGTTACCTCAAACATATGGCCGAAATACGGCGCCAATGGTTTGAGTCAAACCCACAACAATAAAAGTAACCGTCTCAAATTATACTGAGCGGGTTATTTTAGTGGTTAGCCATAGGCGGAGCAAACCCGAAATCCAGTTTAATACCCCATTAAATGAAACTCAGACTCCCACAATTAACACTTCTTTAATGACGAATATTGCTTACAAAGCTAAAAATTCCTCGCTTAAAAACGCATTTGTTCATATTCATTCACATATTTTCGTGATTGGTTCATTCCAAGCATCACGGCTATTCACAAGTTATTTTTACGATAATGGTGCGCTAACAACTCCCAATAATTTGAAATAATTTTGAGATGATGATTATGAAGACACGCACTAAATTTCTGCTCAGTGGGGCGTTACTTTCCCTTGCTATGACTGCCCAAGCGGCCGATAACAACCAGCTCTTTGGCGGTACGATTAATGCCAATGTTAACTTTGCCTCCGATTATGTGTTCCGCGGTGAATCTGAAACCTTAGACGGCGATATCCCCGTAGTGCAAGGCACCTTAAGCTGGAATCACGATGAAGGTTGGTATGCTGGGGTATTTAGCTCCAACATCAAGTTTGCCGATCCTAATTTAGAGATAGTTACCGCGCCTTTTATCGGCAAAGCCGGTGAATTTGGCGACTCAGGATTTACCTATGATGTGATGCTGTTTTCATACCTCTACCCAGGTGCATCCTATTCAAACTACACAGAACTCTGGCTCAAAGTGGGCAAACAGTTTGGCCGCGCCAATCTGCAATTAGAAGTCACACCCACAGTCGATGACTGGTTTGGTGTCGATGGCTGGCACGGCGTGAACTATGCCTTGCACCCAAGCTACAACTTCGATAATGGCGTAAAAATCTCAGGCTCTGTCGGTTATCAAGACTTGAGCGGTGAAGGTGCCGAAGGTTGGGGACACTGGAACTTAGGTCTAAGCAAAGTATTCTACGGGTTGAATTTTGATGTCCGTTACCACGGCAGCACAGTCGATACCGACCACAAGGTCTATGGCACTCAGACTGAAATTTTCGATGACAGATTTGTCGTGGGCATCAGCAAAAGTTTTTAAGTGTAGTTCGTCGCGTTACCCGCTCATCCGCTGCTTCCCTGCGGCACTCCAGTGGCTTGATTAATAGAGCCTTGACCAGCCCACGTGGCTGGTCTTTTTTATGTTGCGCTTAAAAGTGCTAAATCTAAACGTCCTAAATTCGATTATCACCCACGCTACAAGCCAAAATACGGCTGATGTCGGCCAAACAACGACCCGATTCCTGTTGCCACTGATTAAATACAGCTTGCACTTGTTTAAGCGCCGTCTGCGACGTAAAACCCGCATCGACTAACTTGTGTGCTTTAAAATAGCCTTGTACATCATCGGTTAACAAAAAGGTATCTTTGCCAATGCCGCGCAGAAAATAAGGACCTGTGTTGCCGCCCAGTCGGGTGCCGCGTTTCTTTAACAGTGCCCATAAACCGATAATATCCTGCGTCGGCCAAGCCGCGATCAGCTGTGCCAAGCTGCCATGTTCGCGAGCAATATCGTGGATCATTAAAGCATTATCATAAATGGCTTGGGTCTTTTTTAGATGGCGGATCAGTGTCGCATCACTCGCCCGCGCTTGAATTTGCTCTGGAGATAACATCAACACTTTATGCGGTTCAAACCCGAAGAATGACTTCTCATATTCAGGCCATTTATTAACAACCACCCGCCATACAAAACCACTTTGAAACACCTGACGGCTCATCGCTGACAATAATTCAGCATCACGATACTGGCGAATTTCATCATCGGAAAGGCAACCAGACAACAAGGCTTCGAGTCCCGCAGCCCCGCCTTTGCGCTCACTGGCTCTGGCATAAATAGATGAAAAACGCTCTAACTGGCTCATATTATTACCTTTAAAATGATTAAATCCCGACACTTTTGATATGTCGTTAATAATACCGATTTTTATCCTTGATGGATCATTTGGCTTTGCCGCTAAAAATTGTGTTTATCCCTGCATTTTTTAGAAAAACTCTTACAGCAAGCACCTTAATTACGACTAAAGTTAAGGCGTAAAGTCAGTAAAATTCAGGGTTTGGAGTTAGTGCCTATGGAGCTTTTTTATCACCCCTTATCTCGCTATTCACAAAAGGTGCTGATCGCACTTTATGAAAAGCAGGCCAATTTCTACCCCAGAATCATAGATCTGCGCGACCCTTTTTCACGCAAGGAATTTCACCAAACCTATCCGCAGGCGAGAGTTCCCCTGCTAAAAACCCACGATGAGCTGCTTGTTCCCGAATCCAGCATTATTATTGAATACTTAGATAGGCATTTTAATAACAGTACCCAGCTGCTGCCCCAAGAACCGCAACGCAACTTACAGGTGCGTTTGTTCGATCGCATCATAGACAATGATATTAATAACCCATTATTTCAATTAGAAAAGTTGAAGCATACCGAGGACAGTAACGAGTTCGAAATCAAACAATTAGAGAAACAACTACTGGTACAATTTCAACGTTTAGACACGCAACTCACGCAACACCATTGGGTTTGCGGCGACAGTTTCACCTTAGCCGACTGCGCCCTAATCCCTTGTTTAAGTTATAGCTTTCAACACTTAAATCTATTGGATTTGGATGAAATCGTGCGCTATTGGCAGCAGGCACAATTGCGCGGCGCTTGGATGTTAGTACAAGAAGAGGTGTTGCTGGCTGAAATGGAGGAAACGGCGGGAATAAGAGGCATACCTTAGCGGGGTAAGTCATGCCTCAACAAGATCACATATTGCGTTCTTTCTTCAACTGCAAAAACGCTTTCCACTTCACGACTTCTGGCGGTAATTCAGGTGCAGCATCGGTATAACCCGCCTCTTTCACTAACACATCTAGCGGCACTTGCTTACCTTTGCACACGAACACGCCGCGCACATGCACGATACAATGCAGGCCACGTTCGCTCACAAAGCGTTGTTCAATATAGAAATATTTCTCATCCCAACCGACAACTTTGGTTTCAATTTCAAAGGTTTTTAGCGGCTTGATATCGCGAATATAGGTAAACTCGGCGGCGTTAACTATCGGCATCCACTTCAACTTTAAGAAACGTTTCAGCAGACCCATCTCGGCCAACATATAAGTCCGCGCCAGATCCATAAACGCAGGATAGCGGGAATTAGTAAGATGGAAATTGATATCGCAATCGCTCGGTAAAGCACGATACGTGATACGGCTTGTCCCTAAAAAATCGATCTTACGGCAGTGACGCGTGCGCCAAAATAACAACCAAAACAAACGAAAATACAGATTCATAACGAGTCGCCCTTGGAATAAGAGCCACAGGCTAACAGAGGTCATACCACAGGGCAAGCGGGATCTATGTCACAAAAAAGGCGTCAGATGACGCCTTTTTATCCTTTAGCAAAGCTAAATGCTCAGAGAAAATCAGCCCGTTCAAATGGGTTGATTTATCAAGGCGAACAATTGCTTATCTAGCTTATGCAGCAATGCCTGAATGTCTTAACAGGGCATCGATATTCGGCTCGCGTCCCATAAACTGTTTGAACAAGTCCATAGGTTCGGCTGAACCACCCATTTCGAGGATATTGTGCAGGAAACGACGACCCGTTTCAGGGTTGAAAATCCCTTCCTCTTCGAAGCGGGAAAACGCATCCGCCGACAGGACTTCTGCCCATTTATAGCTGTAATAACCCGCGGCATAACCGCCCGCAAAAATGTGGGCAAAACCATGTTGGAAACGGTTAAAGTCTGGCGGCGTTAATACGGCGACCTGACGACGCACTTCGTCTAAGGTTTCTTGAATGCGCGCGCCTTTAGCGGGGTCGTATTCGTGGTGCATTCTAAAATCGAATAGCGAGAACTCGAGTTGGCGCAGCATCATCATGCCGGATTGGAAGTTTTTCGCCGCCAGCATCTTATCTAACAAGGCTTTAGGTAATGGCTCACCCGTTTCGAAGTGGCCAGAAATTTCGGCTAAGGCTTCTTCCTGCCAGCACCAGTTTTCCATAAACTGGCTCGGTAACTCGACCGCATCCCAAGGCACACCATTGATACCCGACACGCCTGCAACATCGATTTTGGTCAGCATGTGGTGGATACCATGGCCAAATTCGTGGAACAGGGTCGTCACTTCATCGTGAGTGAATAGCGCAGGTTTGCCATCGACCGGTCCATTAAAGTTACAGGTCAAATAGGCCACTGGCTTTTGCAATCCATCGGCGGTTTGACGGCGCACGCGGCAGTCATCCATCCAAGCACCGCCACGTTTACCTGTGCGGGCATATAAGTCGAGGTAAAAACTGCCTCTGTGTTCGTCAGTTTCGTCGAAAATATCGAAGAAACGCACGTCTTTATGCCAACGATCAAGGTCTTTTTGCTCAACGATTTTAAGGCCAAACAAACGCGATACTGTGTAGAACAAACCCGAGAGCACTTTATCTTCAGGGAAGTACGGACGCAGGATTTCCTGTGAAATCTCATACTTATGCTGCTGCAACTTCTCAGCATAGAAACTTAAATCCCAAGATGCCATTTCGCTCACGCCGTATTGTGCCTCAGCAAACGCTCTCAGTTCGGCCACTTCGGCCTTAGCTTGATCCTTTGAGCGCAGCGCTAACTCATTTAAAAATGCCATCACCTGCGCCGGCGTTTCAGCCATTTTCGTCGCTAGGGATTTGTCGGCAAAACTGTCAAAACCGAGTAACAATGCGAGTTCGTGGCGCAGCGCTAGGATTTCGTCCATCAGCGGGCTGTTATCAAACTCTCCGGCATTGGGACCTTGATCTGAAGCGCGCGTAACGAAGGCGCGGTAACACTCTTCGCGAAGATTGCGGTTTTCGCTGTAAGTCATGACAGGTAAATAAGAAGGGAAATCTAAGGTGAATAACCAACCGTCTAACTCACGCGCATCGGCCATCGCCTTAGCGGCGGCTTTGGCTGACTCTGGCAGGCCAGCAAGTTCCGCTTCATCTGTGATTAACTTAGTCCAAGCTTGGGTCGCATCCAGTAATTGATTCGAAAAGCCACTGGTGAGTTCAGAAAGACGTTTTACCATTTCGCCATAACGCACTTTTTGCGCGTCATCTAAGCCAATACCCGATAGTTCAAAATCGCGCAGACTGTGTTCAATCACCCTCTGCTGGGCTTGGCTTAATTGTGCAAATTCATTCGATGCACGCAGGGCTTTATAGGCTTGATACAAACCTTGGTGTTGACCAACATAGGTGCCGTATTCCGACAATAATGGCAAACAAGCATCATGAGCAGCGCGCCATTCATCGGTGCTGGTCACTGAATTCATGTGAGAAACGGGCGACCAAATTTGGCTCAGTTCATCGTCAACCTGTTCTAGTGGCGCGACCAAGTTGTCCCAAGTGTAAGGACCTTGATTCTGCAGCACTTGATCAATCTTAGTGCGGCACTGAGCAATGGCATGCTCAACGGCGACTTGAATATGTTCCGGTTTAATCTGTGAAAAAAGCGGTAATTTTGCGCCGCTAAGCAAAGGGTTGCTCATATTGACTCCTCAACAATCTGTATCACTTATAGATAAGGGCTAACAGGCTATTTATCAAGGCAAGAAAACCGATTGTCCCCTTCGAACGCCTTGCTAACGCGATTTCTGCTTAAAAAAAGTGAACTCGTTCGCATTTAGCATTTACGCTTAATGTACCTAAGCATTATTGTCGGCTTGATCGCAAATCGAATCAATTCGCATTAACACTTACCTGTGGGAAAGGTATTCTCGCCCTAACAAACGCATTTCTACCTAAATCAGCAAAAATATGGCAACACACTCAGTAAAACTGATGGCGAGCATCCTCTGCACTTTAGGCATCAACGGCCTTAGCTACAACGCATTCGCCAATGAGAGCCTAGAAAGCATCGA
This sequence comes from Shewanella sp. SR1, assembly GCF_020447145.1. Taxonomy (NCBI): domain Bacteria; kingdom Pseudomonadati; phylum Pseudomonadota; class Gammaproteobacteria; order Alteromonadales; family Shewanellaceae; genus Shewanella; species Shewanella sp. SR1. The sequence goes on from NZ_JAJAEF010000014.1 coordinate 103,744, forward strand.
GAGCATTTCAAGCGCCGGATTGCCCAGCCAGAATAGCCAAGCCTTAGCTGTAACACTGGATTTAGGTTGGGACAGTCAATACGTCTCACAGGGTCGTAATAATCTGCAAGATAGCGGCATCTATTGGCTGAATACCGCAGTCCAGCAAGACAATATCACCGCCTACGCTTTAGTTGGCCGCGGCGATAGCCAAGCCTACACTGAGTGGAATATCGGCCTTGAATATGGGTTCGATGTGGCCGAAAACCTAGAGGCTAATGTGGGATATCAACGCATTGAAGGCTACAGCAATAGCCGTTGCCACGATAACGAGCTATTTGCCGAACTCGCTTACACCGCTGAACCTTGGCTAGTACCATCGGCAAGTTATGTCTATTCCACCGAGGCTGCGGGTTACTTTGTTGAAGTGAGTTTACACAGCTATTGGCATGTCACAGATCAGCTCAGCCTCACGCCATACATCACTCAAGGGTTTGATTTTAAATACCGCACAGAAGAACACGATGGCCGCAATAACCTGCAATTTGGCCTCGAAGCCAGTTATCAGCTGTCATCCTACATGAGTATCGATGGTCACATCAGCCACAGCATTGCCCAAGAAGATATTGAGCAAGAAGCGATGGCGAATGGCGATATGAGTTCGCAAGATGAGACCTATGCCGGCATCCACTTTGCGATAACGTTTTAACTCCATTCTTAGCGCCGTGTTTTTTAGCTCAGTGTTTTTAGCGCGGTATTACAACCTTCCTCAGTCAATTTATCCCGCTCCATTTGGCAAAATAACGCTCACTAACTACACTCAAAACGTCGACGGAACGACTCACCATTCATATCGATTTTGCCGAGGAACAGGGAATGTTAGCCCAGCACTTTTATCTCATCCGCACCGCCGTTATTGCCTTACTTCTGTTTTTTCTCCCAGTCATACACTCGGCTGACGCACAGCAATTACTTGAACTTGAGCCTGAATCTGAACCGAGTCTGGAGTCCTTATCACAATCGACACAAACCGCACCTTTGCCCCTAGGCACCTTGCTCGACAGTGAGGGCAAACCGATTAATCTGCCTAACCAAGAGCAAAGCAGCTTCGAGTATTCGGCTCCCACTCTCACGCCAACCGAGCCATCCAAAACCACTAAATCAACTAAAGCCACGCAATCGACCAAAGCCGCTAAGAGTAAAAAACTCAGCCGCAAGCAACAACTTGCCAGCCGTGAACACGTAGCCAATGATCCCAACTGCCGCTGGCTCGATAAACGTATGGATCAGTTAGAAGCGCAACTCGGCGGCAAACAAGATAACACCGCTACGTATCAAGCCGACGAACTCAGCGCCCGCCAAAAGGAATGGCAATGTTTGAAATGTGGCGCAGAAGGTCCCGCTCAAAACGATCACTCTAATTGCCAATATCGCCGCTAGACGGCGACCCGATGAACAGCTAATGCCCAGTTCGGGTAAGTGTAAAGCTCGGGATCTTTTTCAGTCAAAGTACGGTCTTATGCGTTAGTCATGCAATGGGCTGGTCTGTTATCGCAAACACCCCTACAATGACCTTCTGCTGTAAAGCATCTCATCCTTGAAGTAAGACGGAGAAACTCATGGCTCAACATTTTGACTATATCTGCCTAGGCGCAGGCAGCGGCGGTATCGCCTCAGCAAACCGAGCAGCAATGCGTGGCGCTAAGGTTCTACTCATCGAAGCCAAACACGTAGGTGGCACCTGTGTAAACGTAGGCTGTGTGCCGAAAAAAGTCATGTGGTATGGCGCCCATGTTGCCGAAGCGATGAACCTTTACGCCAAAGATTATGGTTTCGACGTCACTGTTAATAAATTCGATTGGAATACCTTGGTCGAGAACCGCGAAGCCTACATTGGCCGTATTCATGATGCCTACGGCCGTGGTTTTGCCAACAACAAAGTGACCCTGTTAAATGGCTACGGCCGTTTTGTCGATGGCAACACTATTGAAGTGGATGGCGAACATTACACCGCCGATCATATCCTTATCGCCACTGGCGGCGCGCCGACTATTCCGAATATTCCTGGTGCCGAATACGGTATCGACTCCGATGGTTTCTTCGCCCTGCGTGAGCAACCAAAACGCGTTGCCGTTGTGGGCGCGGGCTATATCGCCGTTGAAGTCGCTGGCGTGTTACACGCTCTGGGCAGTGAAACTCACTTATTAGTGCGTAAACATGCGCCGCTGCGTAACTTTGACCCCATCTTAGTCGATGCCCTCGTTGAAGCCATGGCGACCGAAGGCCCTACATTGCACACCCATAGCGTACCAAAAGCTGTGGTTAAAAATTCCGATGACAGCCTGACACTGAGCTTAGAAAACGGTGAAAGCATCACAGTCGATTGCCTAATTTGGGCGATTGGCCGTTCACCAGCGACGGGCAATATCGGCTTAGAAAACACCGAAGTGCAAGTAGATAGCAAAGGCTATGTCATCACTGACGAGCAGCAAAATACGACCCACAAAGGAATTTACTGTGTCGGCGACATTATGGCGGGCGGCGTAGAGCTCACACCTGTTGCGGTTAAAGCGGGCCGTTTGTTATCCGAGCGTTTATTTAACGACATGACAGATGCCAAAATGGATTACAGCCTGATCCCAACGGTCGTGTTCAGCCATCCACCCATTGGCACTATGGGCTTGACCGAACCAGAAGCCCGTACTCAATACGGCGATGATAACGTCAAAGTGTATACCTCGACGTTTACCTCAATGTACACCGCCGTCACGGCCCATCGCCAAGCCTGTAAGATGAAGTTAGTTTGCGCTGGCAAGGACGAAAAAGTCGTCGGTATTCATGGTATTGGTTTTGGTATGGACGAAATCCTCCAAGGTTTCGGCGTCGCTATGAAAATGGGTGCAACTAAGGCCGATTTCGATGCGGTTGTTGCTATCCACCCAACGGGCGCTGAAGAATTCGTTACCATGAGGTAAAAGCGATTTTTGCTTTGATTTCATCATATTTAGGGCCAGCTAATGCTGGCCCTAATTGATCACAGATAGCATAAAATCATTAACTCTCACGCGACTTTCCTATAATCTCGACTGAGTACTTTGCATTTTAAACACATAGCGCGGTTATCGCTGCGCCACTGTAATCGGGATGAATAGCGTAATGCTTAAAGAACTCGCGTTCGATGGTTTGTTATTTAGTCCATTAATTATCTTTATCCCCTTAGCTTTTCTGCTTTCCTGCATCACTCGCTTGGTACTCTATCAAACTGGGCTCTATCACAAGCTGTGGCGCGAAGCTTGGTTCGAAGTTGGGCTGTTTATCTGCTATCTGGCGTTGGTCATTTACTTGCTTGGGAGTTGATTGTTCATGGGAAAAATCTTTCGTATCAGCCTCACCCTCATTGTGGTCGCGGTTGCAGGTATCGCGGGACATTGGATATGGTCACACTACCTTTATTCTCCTTGGACCCGCGACGGCCGAGTTCGCGCCGAAATCATTACCATAGCGCCAGATGTGTCCGGTTGGGTTAATCAACTGAATGTAAAAGACAATCAAGTCGTCAATAAGGGTGATGTGTTGTTCACTGTGGACGATACCCGCTACAAGGCCACAATTGCCGAATTAAATGCCAAAGCGGAAAGCCAAAAATTAGCATGGGAACTGGCAAAACATAAGTACAAACGCCGTATCGGCTTGACCAATGACAACTTGGTCAGCAAAGAAACCTTCGACGAAGCCTTTATCAATACCGAACTGGCAAGAACCAGTTATGAACTCGCACAGGCGCAATTGAATACCGCCAAAATTGACTTAGCGCGAACGCAAATTCACGCTCCCGAAAACGGCACCCTGATCAATTTAAGTCTGCGTAATGGCAACTATGTCAGCAAAGGCAACTCGGTATTTTCGCTGGTCAAACAAGACTCCCTCTATATCACAGGCTATTTTGAAGAAACCAAAATCCCCTTGGTTCACATAGGTCAAAACGCCGATGTTAGCCTGATGAGTGGCGGCCATGTCTTGCATGGCAAAGTGACCAGCATAGGTAAAGCAATCGCCAATACCAATGTCACTACTAATGGACAGTTATTGCCGCAAATCGGCCAAACCTTTAATTGGGTGAGGTTGTCGCAGCGTATTCCGGTCGATATTCAGCTAGATAGCATTCCTAAGGACATAGAGCTGAGCGTCGGCATGACAGTTTCCATCCAGCTACAGACTGACAAATAGTCATTATGACGCTGTTACTGAAGAGTTTATTCTTTCCAGACCGACGAACCCTCATCTTCGCGATTAAGGGCGTGATCTCGATGGCGCTCGCCTTATATGTGGCCATGTTCTTAAATCTAGAACGGCCATATTGGGCGCTGGTGTCGGCGGTATTTCTGCAAATCCGCCCCGAAAGCGGGCTCGCGATCGAAAAGGGCTTATGCCAAATCGGCGGCACCTTAGTCGGCGCGCTCGCGGGGATTGCCATACTCAACTGGTTTACGCCCTATCCCGAACTCGCCTTAGGATTACTCGCCTGCTGGATAGGGCTAAATTCTGGGTTGTCGGCCATGGTGCGCCAGCAAAACTTTGTCTATGCCTTTGCTATGGCGGGCATGACCGCCTGCTTGATAGTGCTCATTGTGATGGCGAGCCCAAGCACGGCCGATAGTGCAAAAATATTCGATGTGGCGCAGTCGAGGATCAGCGAGATTGTTGTTGGGGCGATTTGCGCCGTCTTGGTCAGCTCGCTACTTTGGCCGACCAAGGTAAAACATAGTCTGCAACTGCATGCTAAAAACACAATTAATCATACGCTTAACTATCTTGCATTAGAACTCGATTTACAGGGGGAACACACGAGTCGCCATGAACATATCGACACGATTATGGAGTCAGTATCGGCGCTGAGTGACGACTCCAGCGCGGTGATTTATGAAGGCCCCGAAGGCCGCGGGCAGAGCCATGCGGCAAACTTTCTCTGCAATAAAACCCTTTCGCTATTGGCGGCAATCCAAATATTTGGCCGGCTGCAACGTAATCATTCCCATCTTGTTAGCGAACCACTCGCGAAATCCTTAGCCAATATGCGCAGTAGTTTTACCTTGATGGCGCAATCGAGTGATTACCAAGAATGCTACAAAATGGCGCGCACCTTGAGGTATCAACTCCAGCAAAACCTGATGCAATACCGCGACCGCGCGCCGCTAGAGACGCGCTTACTCAAAGTCGCGATGGAATTAAGCGCCGATCTGATCATGGTGCTCAAGAGTTATAACGTGCTAACCAGTCATTCTGCGGTACAGCTCAACGCGCCGCCGATGGAGTTTCACCGAGACCCATTAATAGGCGTTACCACGGGCCTGCGCAGCATGGCGGTGTTTGTCATTGGGGCTTCACTGTGGATTGGCACAGGGTCGAACGCGGTCCTCATGATGATCCTGCTGCCCGTGGTCTTTTCCATCATGATGGCACGCCAACCACTGCCGATGTTAACCACGATTTTGCGCCGTATTCTTGTCGGCATCACTATCGCTGTACCGCTCACAGTGTTTTACGCTTTACCTTTGCTGGCACAGAGTAGCGGCGATTTCGAAATCCTGGTTTTAGTGCTCGCTGGGCCGTTTTTTATCGGCTTACTCGCCTTGGCGAATCGACCGACCTTGCCCTATGGGCTCGGCATTTGCGTGCCGTTTGCTGTGTTAGTGCAGCCCAGCAATACCATTTCATTTGCGATAGAAAACACCGTCAGCAATGCCTTAGCGATTTTTGTTGGCGTTACTGTGCTGTATTGGTTATTTAAATTGATTACCGAACCTAGCCAGCGGTTGATGCAATATCGTCTGCTGCAATCCATCCAAAAAGATCTGGTGCATATCGCGCAGCATGATGATCCTGAGCCTTGGTTTAACGCCCGCATGGGCGATCGACTGCTGCGGATCGCCAGTTACGAAAAAGGCTCGGGCAAGAGTTCGAGGGTATTTACCGATCTGGTGTTTACGGCACTTAATCTAGGCCATGTGTCGATTCGGATGCGGCGCATGTTGCAGGGCATTTCAGATACGCACTTAAACTTAGGCTTAGAAAATGCACTCAACCTCTGGCAACACAATTTAGGTCAGGCATTTATCGCCTGCGCCCACGGACAAGTCGCAGAAGAGTTTAAAATCAGCAGCGAGGCCTTATTACAAGCGCTGGCCCAATGTCCGTTACCCCACGAACAATTTACTATGATTACTGGGATGTTTGAACGCATCACTTTAACCTTCGAACGCACTGCCCACAGTATCGCCGAGCAGAAAAACACCTCAGAAAAATAGTCAGTTCTCAAACTATTTCCCGCCCCAAAAGCCACTCTTTTACTGCCACCAAAACCATTTAAATCCAATATAAGCTTGATATTTGGCCGATAAAATGCCTTAATATAGTTAGATCACTAACTATATTGGTGATATAAATTCAATTATCAACCAAGGAGAAATTATGTCTACGGAGAACCCACCAGAGGAAAATCTCATCTCGCAAGTAGCAAGCTTTACCCGATTACACGCTAAGGAATCAATGCAGTTTATGTGTTTACTTGCAATATTAAGCACCTATCTCTTTGTCATTTTGAAACCGAGTATTATTCAAAATAACAAAGCGTTAGGAGAAAAATAACCAATGAATTACCTCGCTTACATTTCCTTAGCTATCTACTTTATCGTTATGCTCGCCATTGGCTTATTCGCTTACAAAAAATCCACCAGCGATGTGTCAGGCTATATTCTTGGCGGCCGTAAGGTAAGTCCACAGGTCACCGCACTCTCAGCGGGTGCATCTGACATGAGTGGCTGGATGCTAATGGGTCTTCCCGGTGCTATGTTTTTGGTTGGTTTCGAAACCATTTACATCGCACTTGGGCTATTGATTGGTGCTCTAATCAATTACTTGGTCGTTGCACCAAAACTTAGGGTTTATACCGAGGTAGCGGACAACGCCCTCACTATCCCGGAGTTTTTTGCTAAACGCTTCGGCAATGCTAACGGCAGTATCCGTATTATCTCGGCCGTGATCATTGTGATCTTCTTTACCTTGTATACCTCAGCGGGTTTAGTGGCTGGCGGTAAATTGTTTGAGTCAGCATTTGGCCTGAACTACGACATAGGTTTAGTCGTCACACTAGCGGTTGTGGTTTCTTATACCCTGTTAGGCGGATTCTTGGCAGTGAGCCTCACTGACTTTGTCCAAGGCTGTATTATGTTTGTCGCCTTAGTCTTAGTTCCTGTCGTGGCATATCAAGAATTTACCAGCGCTGACACTATGTTGAACTTTGCGTATCAGTCGATTCCACACTTCACCGATGCGATGCAAAACGTCACTATGTTAGGGCTTATCTCAAGCTTATCTTGGGGACTCGGTTACTTTGGCCAACCGCATATTATTGTGCGTTTTATGGCGATTCGTTCAGTAGCTGACATTAAAACCGCCAGACACATAGGTATGGGCTGGATGACAGTGACCATTGTGGGTGCACTGGCAACAGGTCTTGTCGGTATCGCTTACGCCAATAAATTTGGTATGAAGCTGACCGATCCTGAAACCATCTTTATCGTGTTTTCTGAGTTGTTGTTCCATCCGATCATTAGTGGCTTCTTACTGGCAGCAATTCTGGCCGCGATCATGAGCACCATTTCATCGCAGCTATTAGTGTCATCAAGCTCACTCACGGAAGATATCTATCGCGTTATTTCGAAGAAAGAATCTACCGAGAAAGACATGGTGAAAATGGGACGCTTTGGCGTAGCAGGCGTGGCAATTGTCGCGAGTCTACTGGCGCTCGACCGTTCAAGCAGTGTGCTATCACTGGTGAGTAATGCATGGGCAGGATTCGGTGCCGCCTTCGGTCCGTTAGTTTTGTTTAGCTTGTATAAAGCGAACTTAACCCACAAAGCCGCGATTGCCGGCATAGTGTCAGGCGCAGCTACAGTGTTGTTTTGGATTTATGCCCCGGTATTGACAGATGGACAAGCCTTAACCACAGTGGTGTATGAAATGATCCCCGGCTTTGCCGTGAGCAGTGTGGTGATTTGGATAGTCTCGTTACTCGATACTGATCCCTGTGCCAAAACCACTAAATTATTCCATAAGGCTGGCCGTGTTTTAGCCGAAGACAGATGAGGCGCGCAGGTATGACTGACTTACCCTGGAAACGCATTGTCGTTAAGGTAGGTAGTGCCCTGATTGCACCCCACAAACAAGGTTGCAGCAGCCACTACTTACTCGGCATTGCCCAATTTATTACTTATTGTCGTGCCCAAGGGATCCAAGTTGTCTTGGTCTCTTCGGGCTCAGTCGCCGCGGGATGGCATCACTTTGGCGAGGTTGATAAACCTAGCGTTACAGTGAAGAAAGCCATGGCAGCAGCAGGTCAGGCCGATATGATGGCCACATGGAACAAGTTATTTGATTTCCCGACCGCACAGCTACTGTTAACCCACGGTGATTTACGCAATCGAGATCGTTACATCAGTATTAAAGATACGATTTTCAGCCTACTCGAACATGGGCTACTGCCTATCATCAACGAGAACGATGCCGTGACCGCCGACAAGCTCAAAGTTGGCGATAACGATAATCTCTCGGCCATGGTAGCCGCAGCGGCCGATGCCGATACCCTGATTATCTGTTCGGATGTGAATGGGCTTTACACACAAAACCCCCATGAAAATCCCGATGCACAGCTTATCAAGCAGGTGACCGAGATTAATGCCGAGATCTACGCCATGGCAGGCGGCGCCAGTAGCGCCGTCGGCACAGGTGGTATGCGGACTAAGATACAAGCCGCCAAGAAGGCGATTTCCCACGGGATCGAAACCTTTATTATCAATGGTTTTGATGCTGACTCATTCAACCAATTGTTGAAGGGCCAAAACCCAGGAACCTTATTTACCCCCGATGAAAAGCCAATGCAAGATCACTTGCACTGGATGACACATACCTCGCAGGCTCAGGGCGAAGTCATTGTTGAAAATGACTTTAATATCTCCCTCGATATCCATAGCGAGCAATTGACCAGCGACGATGTCGTTGCCATCAATGGGGACTTTTCTGCCGGTGACACCATTTTAGTACGCAAAGGTGATGGTACTAAATTGGCCAAGGCCAAATCCAATTACAGCAGTTGTTTACTTAGCTTTATTACGGACCAAGACGATCGCGAGTTTGCCAGTGAATTTCAGCAAAAGACTGGACCGATCATTTCCGAGAAAAACATCGCCATTCTCGAATAAGCATCAGCCGAATAAAACTAAGCGAGTAAACATCTAAGCGGAGTAAATATGACTTTAATCAAAAACTTATCTCAAGAAGCTGCTAAAGCGGCTCTTATTCTCGCCCAAGTTGACGAACAGCTTAAAAATACTGTACTCCTCGACATGGCGCGTTCATTACGTGAAAAGTCCTACGAAATCCAAAGCGCTAACTTAATTGACCTACACAGAGCAACAGCCGATAACGTTGCCCCTGCTATGCTCGACCGCTTAACGCTAACACCAGAACGCGTAGAAGCCATGGCAGTAGGGATTGAAACCATCGCTGCCTTGCCCGATCCCATTGGCAATGAACGTTATATTGGTCAACGACCTAACGGCTTATCCATCAGCAAGATGCGCGTGCCATTAGGCGTGGTTTGTATGATTTATGAAGCGCGTCCGAATGTTACCGCCGATGCAGGTGCCCTGTGCTTTAAATCCGGTAATGCCGTGATTTTGCGCGGTGGTAAAGAGGCGCTGCACACCAGTAAAATTATCGCCACCATTTTGCAAAGCGTATTGAAACAGTACGGCTTGCCCGAGGCGTTAATCACTGTAGTGCCCGATCCTGACCGTGCCCTGATGTTGGAACTGATGCAGCAACGAGATTATATCGATGTGATCATTCCCCGTGGCGGCGAAGGCTTGATCAACTTTGTGTCTGACAACAGTAAAATCCCAGTGATCCAGCATTTTAAAGGCGTGTGTCATTTATACGTCGATAAAGATGCCGATCTGGATATTGCTTTGGACTTACTGCTCAACGGTAAAACCCAGCGCACAGGTGTTTGTAATGCCCTCGAAGCCCTATTAGTGCATCAAGAAATTGCTTCGCAATTCCTGCCTAAAGTGGCCAAAGCGCTAGCCGAGCATAAGGTTAAAATCAATGCTTGTACCCAATCCGGTGGCTATTTTGAAAACTGCACTTATATGGAAGAAGACGATTTCGGCCAAGAGTATTTAGATCTCGAAATCGCCATTCGCCAAGTCGATCACTTCGACCATGCTATCCAACACATTGCCCGTTTTGGTAGCCAGCACACCGAAGTGATTTGCACCGAAAACGAAGTCACAGCCGCACGCTTCCAACGTGCAGTCGATGCTTCAGTGGTGATGGTCAATGCTTCTTCGCGCTTCTCCGACGGCAGCGAACTCGGTCTTGGCGCCGAAATTGGCATCGCGACCTCTAAGCTACATGCCTACGGCCCAATGGGACTCGAATCCTTGACCGCTGAGAAGTATTTAGTCTCAGGTACAGGCCAAGTGCGGGCGTAAACCTAAGGTGTAAATCATACTTTTAGGCTTAACAAGTCCGTTGGATTTCGATTCAATTGTAAAGATTAAAGGCCACAGTCGGTAACGACTGTGGCCTTTTTGTTGGCTAGAGGAGCTTGGGTCACAACAGCTTTTGTTCCAAGTCGATGCCCTGAAACCGAGTTATAGTAAGGCATGCGCTAAAAGCGCGGTTCCCACCGCGACCGCTTATCACAGCTGGCTGACAAACTATTCGCCAATAAGTTACAACCCCGCTTAAACAATTTACACATTGAGCATATTGCATTTATTTTCAACAAACCTATCATGCGATCGATTCTCATTTGCAACTATGTGCTTTATTTGCACTCAGGATCACCAATCATCATTTAATCTGAAATCGCCTGAAAGGATTGAAATACCATGCCTCCCCTATCTGTTTTAACGTCATGGCGCTCGCCATTGATCCCTGTACTTCTCAGCACACTCACTTTGACGGTTCAAGCCAATACGGACCCTAAGCAAGATGAGAAAGAAGATACAGAACAGATAGAAAGATTAAACGTAGTAGGAACCTACACCCGAGCGGCAATGAATAGCGCCACGGGTTTGTCTATGTCACTCAAAGAAACCCCGCAAAGCGTCACTTTGATTACCGAAGAGATGATCAGTGACAAAGGCTTGATCACTATGGAGTCAGTGTTAAACCACACTCCGGGCGTCACTATGGTGGGTGATGCCTCTGAAAACAGTAAGATTTTCGTGCGCGGTTATGCACTCGACAGCGGTGTGCAAATTGACGGCTTAATCACAACCTCTTCATCCAATGTTTACAGCGGCTCAATTGATCAAGGTTTAGACCCTGTGATTGCCGAACGGGTTGAAGTGTTAAAAGGTGCGGCCGGGATCTTAAGCGGCTTAGGTGAACCTTCTGCCACGGTTAACTTTATTCGTAAACGCCCAACGGATGATACCCGCGCCACGGCAAGTGTCAGTTATGGCTCGTGGAATACCTATAGATTAGAGGCCGATGTTTCTGGCTGGCTAACGGATTCAGGCAATGTGAAAGGTCGATTCGTCAGTGCGGTGAAGAAAGGCGATTCGTTTATCGACCGCTATCAACGCGATACCACAGTGCTTTATGGCGTGGTTGAAACGAGTCTAGGTACAGATACTAGCTTGTCACTGTTTGCGGACTATCAAAAATCACAAACCGACGGTGTGTATAACTGGAACTCTAATCCTGCATTTTATACCGATGGCACAGCTGTCGATTTCGGCCGCAGTTATTCCAGCTCACAGGACTGGACCCATTGGGACGTGACCCAAAAAAGTCTCATGGCCGAGTTTAAACATAGATTCGATAACGACTGGTCACTCGTTAGTGCCTACCGTATTGCTAACGCCACCATAGATGCATTGGCCTTTTACCCTGGCGACAACATAGTGAAATCAACCGGCGAGTTTGTCGGCCCTTGGGGCGATACCTATGCCGCCCAGCATGATAGAGAATCCGATACCAACAGCTTCAACCTGTACGCCACGGGTAACTTCGACTTACTCGGCCGTGAGCATAGTGCGGTGATCGGTTTTAACTATGGTGACAACGAGTTTGACAACATCAACACGAACTCCGCACCCCAACGTCGCTATAACGTGGCGGATCAAGGCAATTATCCCAAGCCTAATCTGCCTAATTCACCCACCAATGGCCAAAAAAATGAACAAAGCCAATCGGGTGTTTACGGCACGGTCCGTATCAATGTATTGGATTCACTGAAGTTAATGGTCGGCGGACGCGTGAGTAACTGGTCCTACGAAAAACATGATCTCGTTGGCAATAGCACAGATGCGACCATAGAAAAAACCGGCATTTTCATCCCCTACTATGGCCTAGTCTACGATGTGACCGAACAAATCTCTGTCTATGCCAGCCGTACTGAAATCTTCAAACCCGGCACGTATTTTGGGGAAGATGGCCAACTGCTCGAACCCGCAGAAGGCACCAACGTCGAAGGCGGCATCAAGGTCGCACTGTTCGATGACACCCTCAACATGTCGGCCGCCGTCTACGAAACCAATAAAGACAACGAACCCGAATATGCGGGTAAAGGTCAGCTACCTTCTGGGGATTTTATCTACGAGAGTGTCGATGGCATTACCACTAAGGGCTACGAGCTAGAAATTGCCGGACGGCTTACCGATCTTTGGGATATCAGTGGCGGTTATACCCATAACGACGCGGAAGATGAAGATGGCCTACGCCGCCAAACCTATCTCCCCGAAGATATTTTCAAACTGACCACTAAGTATAACTTTGAAGACATCCTCCCCGGTGTTACTGCGGGCGCAAGCTGGCGCTGGCAGAGCAGCACCTTCTATCAAGGCACTATTTGGGGTGTCGATGGCGCGCCGAATGTGGCTTACCGCCAAGCACAATCCGCCTACTCACTCGTTGACTTAATGTTTGGCTACCAAATAACACCGTCGATTTCGATGCAAGTGAACATCAACAATATCTTCGACAAAAACTATAACCGCTCACTCTGGGGTTACGCAGACTTTGGCGAGCCACGTAATGCCACGCTGTCATTACGTTGGACGCTGTAAAATTTTGCACACCTCCCTAAACAATATTAAGGATAATTAAATGAAACAAGCACTTGTACTACTCACTTTACTCGGCGGTATCGCCTTTTCGGCTCAAGCACATGAAGTATGGCTTGAGCGCAGCAGCGATGGTTCGGTCAAAGTGCAATTTGGTGAACCGGGTTCAGAGTACGCCACAGCCGAAGAGTTAGCGTCGTTAAGCGCGGCACGAATTTTCGACGCCAATGCCAAAGCGCCGCTGACCGCCACGGCGCAAGCCGATCATTTGCTGGTTAAAACCCAAGATGGCAAGAGTGATGTCAGTTTCTATGCCGATACCGCGTGGCAGCCATGGAAAACCGAAACCGGATTGCAGGCCGCAATACTTTATGCCCGCACAGGACAAGAACACACCAAAGCGCTGCAAGATTTTGAATTTACGCCAGTAAAGTCAGGCGCTCCCGAGTTTTTGCTTAGCTATAAAGGCGCGCCACTGGTGAATCATCCAGTGCAAGTGTATCGCCCCGGTTTTTGGAGCAAGTCTTTCACTACCGATGCCCAAGGTAAATTCGCCCTCGATACCCCAGATGCAGGCCGCTACTTGCTCGTCAGCAACCACACCACAGAAGGTAAGCAAACACTGGCTGGCAACGAGGTTGATAGCGTTTTACACATCACCACCACGAGTTTTATCACTCTGTAATAATCTTAATAGTGAGATGGAGTTAACGTGCGGTATTTAATGATAGGTTTATACCTGCTGTGTTTTGCTATCCACGCAAGCGCAGTACCTGTAACAGTCGCCTTGCCCCAAACGGGCAGCACCAATGAACTGTTGACACTCAGTGGCTCCATTAAATCCGCACGGGTGGCTCGCTTATCGGCACGTACAGATGGCCTAGTCGCCAAAGTGCTGGTCGATGCGGGCTCCCAAGTCCGCGCAGGCCAGCCTTTACTCGCACTCGACGATACCTTAGCAGTACATCAATTAGCACAGCGTCAAGCCGATGTAATAGCCGCTAAGACCATGCAGGCAGAAAAGCAGCGACTCCTCACCGAGGCGCAAACACTCAGCGCTCAGCAGTTATTCCCCGAAACAGAGCGCGCGATTCGCCAAGCGGCGTTAACCGAGGCCGAAGCCAATCTGCAGAGTTTAACGGCAGCACTCGCACACCAAAAAGAGGTAGTCGCCCGTCACCAACTGATGGCGCCGTTTGCAGGGGTGATTTCCAGCAAACAAACTGAAACCGGTGAATGGGTCAATGTCGGCACTGAAATCTTCACCTTAGTGTCCCAAGAGCAGCTCTGGCTCGACATTCAAGTGCCGCAGGAAATGTTCCAAAGCGTAGCCACTGCGACTCACGTGGACATTGCCGCCGACATGCTGCCAGAACAAGCGTTTATCGGCCATGTGAGTGCCCTTGTCCCTGTGAGCGACCACAATGCTCGCAGCTTCTTGGTACGCTTGACCATTCCCGAGGCAGATGGATTTTTGATGCCCGGCACATCGGCCACCGCCACCTTCCACTTACAGCGGGCGCAACACAGTGTTGTCGTGCCGCAAGATGCGCTAGTCCGTCACCCCGACGGCCAGTTCAGCGTCTTTACCGTGCAAAACAACATAGCTCAACGGCATACCGTTCAAGTGGGCCATACGAGCGCCATCGGGATTGAAATCCTCAGTCCATTACCTAAAGATGCGCCCGTGGTGATCCGTGGTAACGAGAGTTTACAAGACCAACAGTCAGTCTCTGTGCTCAACTCTGTCATAGGAGGTTAGTGGGATGCTGAAGTTTGGTATTAAACATGGCACCTTACTGTCGGTCATCGTCTTGATATTCTGCGTGTTGGGCACGGCTGCCGCACTGCGTATCCCAATCCAAATGATCCCCGATTTAGATGTGCGCACCATCAGTGTCGCCACAGGTTGGCCGGGAGCAACGCCGCAAGACGTCGAAAAAGAAATTCTGCTTGAGCAGGAACGCTACCTGCGCACTTTGCCCAACTTACAACGCATGACATCTTGGGCCGATACCGGTTCAGCATGGGTAGAACTCGAATTCCCCCAAAGCACTGAGATCAGTGACGCGCTTATTCGTGTTAGCAATGCGCTCAGCCAAGTATCGTCTTATCCAGAAAACGTCGACCAACCACGGCTTTACAGCAGTTCATATTCAGACAACGCTTTCATGTATTTCCGTCTCGTGCCTGTCGCAGGAAACCCGCTGAATCTAGATATAGATATGATGCGCGATTTCGCTAACGACTTTATTCGCCCACAAATGGAGCGCGTCAAAGGCGTCTCCTCCGTCACCATTCAAGGCGGTGCCGAACGGCAAATTCAAATACGGCTCGATCCCGCCAAACTCGCCCAACGCGGCATCAGCATTATGGATGTACGCCAAGCCATTAGAGATCGCAACAAAGACACCTCTGCGGGCGATATCGACAGTGGTAAAAAACGTTATTTACTGCGGGTTATTGGCCGTTTCGAGGATTTAAATCAACTTAAGCAACTGATTTTAAAACGCCAAGGTAATACGAATATTCTGCTGCAAGACGTTGCCGAGATAAAACTCGACCACGCTGAGATCCGTGAGCTGTCCTTTGCCGAACAAGAACGTACCCTCAGCTTAGCGGTTAAGCGGGACGTCGGTTCTAACGTTATCGCCATCAAAGCCGCCATGATGCCAGTGGTAGCGCAGATCAATCAAAATCAACTCGCCCAGCATGCCATGCAATTAGAGTTATTCAGTGATGATGTGCGCTATGTGCAAGATTCGGTTGCAAATGTGTGGGTGAATTTGGGCCTAGGTGCCTTACTGGCAACCTTAGTCATGTACCTCTTTTTGCGCTCGAGTCGAGCCACCCTGATAGGCGTTATCGGTATTCCGCTGTGTACCTTAGCCGCCTTCGTCGGGCTGCTAGTGTTTAATCGCACTATTAATGTCATTTCGCTGGCGGGTGTGGCCTTTGCCATCGGCATGACAGTCGATAACAGCATTGTGGTACTCGAAAGCATTGAACAAGCCCGCAGACGCGGATTAGATCGTCTCGAAGCAGCCATCAGTGGCATTTACGATGTGTGGCCTGCGGTACTGGCCTCGACACTCACTACAGTGCTGGTGTTTGTACCCATTCTATTTATCAAACAAGAAGCGGGGCAACTGTACTCGGATATCGCGATTGCCATCGCTTCATCTATTATCGCTTCTATGCTGGTTGCAGTGTTCATCGTACCCGCCGCTATTGCCCGTTTTGGTTTCGGTAAGATGCGCTCGGCAAACACAAACCAAAGTGAGCCGCCCAAAGCATCACGCATATTGAGCTTAGTCAGCCAGCTGGTACTGTCGGCCAAACGCCGCACCGCTGTGATTGTGCTATCACTCGTCTCGACGATTGGGCTTGCGGCTTGGCTTATGCCTCCGACCGAATATTTACCCGAAGGCGAAGAGCCAAAAGCCTTTACCTCTATGGTCGCGCCGCCGGGTTGCAACCTGTCGGAAATGGCTAAAATTGCAGAAGAATTAACGACTCAGCTTTCTGCGAGAGTCAATGCCGAGGCGGCATCCTTTGAATCTGGTGAGCAAAAAATTCCGCCGCTAAAATACTATACCCTCAGCGTAAGTGTCGGCAGTATTTGGGTGATGAGCGAACCCGTTCGCAGCCAAGATATGGATGCCATGATGAGCTCACTCACCGCCTTATTTGAGCAATATCCAGGCATGCGCGCCTATTCATCGCGGGGGTCGATTATTTCCAGCAACGATGGTGGCACCCGCGCTGTTGCCTTGGATATTTCTGGCCCAAATCAAGCCAGCCTCTATCGTACTGCCGAAGCGGCGTATCAAGCGGCGGAAAAAGTATTTGCCGAACCTCAGCTGTATTCAGATCCATCGACCTTGTCGCTAGATCAACCGCTGTGGCAGATTTCCCCTCGCTGGCAACGTCTTGTAGAGCAAGATTTTAGCGGCAGCGAGTTTGGCTATGCGGTTTCGGCACTGAGCGATGGCGCCTATGTCGACGAGTTTTTCCTCAATGATAACAAGGTTGATATCTTCCTCTTTAGCCTTGCGGGCAATCAACAGAGCCTGTCGCAATTGGCGCTCGCACCGATAGTGACGCCTAAGGGCAATGTGTTGCCACTGCAAGCCTTGGCCGATATTAGCGAGCAGATGGATAGCGACAGTTTACGCCGCGTCGATGGCCGCAGAACAGTGACCCTTTACATCATTCCGCCGCGCGCCATTGCGCTGGAAACCGCGGTGGCTAAGGTGCGGGAAGAATTAGTCCCTATCCTCTATCAACAAGGGGCTGTCGGCAAAGATGTCAGTTTGGACATTTCGGGCGCAGCCGATCAGCTCGAAGCGACGAAAGCGGCACTCTCCAGTAATTTTCTGGTCGCCGTGTTGATCATCTACTTGTTATTAGTCGCAATTTTTAATCACTGGGGTTATCCGTTATTTGTGTTGGTCACTATCCCACTCGGGCTCGCAGGCGGGTTAGTCGGCTTACAAGCGCTCAACTATACAGGCAGCTTATTTGCGTATCTTGGCGGCCAAGGTTGGCACCAACCCTTTGATATGATTACCATGCTGGGATTTTTAATCCTGCTCGGCACAGTCGTTAATAACCCGATTTTGATCGTGGAACAGAGCCGTAAAAACCTACAATCGGGTCAGTTTGGCGTCTTTGACGCCGTCAAATCTGCCGTCGCCAATCGATTACGGCCGATTTTAATGTCTACAGCGACGACCTTGTTTGGCCTATTACCGCTGGTGTTATTCCCCGGTGCGGGCAGCGAGCTCTACCGCGGTGTTGGCATAGTTGTGCTGGCAGGCCTTATCGTAGCAACGCTACTCAGCTTAACCTTTTTACCCGCCCTGTTAATCTCTGTGTTGTCCCGCACTCACAAGACAAATTCAGCCAAAGTGGCACACCATCATGACTGAGAAAATCGCCATGACTCAGCCGTTAATACAAAGGCTAACACGTTGGAAAATCTTCACTATTTGGCGCGATAGTCTGCACATAGTTAGTCGCTGCCTCGCGGCCATATTCGGGGGTTATTTGTTAGGTGCGGTCGCGACCATTTTGCTCGCGCAAATCCTGCCGTTATCTCAGGTTGATCGGGTGTTAACCGCCATGATGCTGTCATTTACTGTGTACACCTGCGCCGTACTGTGGGTGTTCAGCGTTAAATCAACGTGGCGATACTGGCTGGATTTATTCGCGCTTAGCGGTCTGCTGTATTTAGCCTACCTTGCCGCTAAGGCGTTGGATATCAATCCTATTCAAGGTGGCGGATTATGAAAGACTCCTTTTTTCGTTCAATGACTTGGCTACACACTTGGGTGGGATTACTCACCTGCTGGGTGTTATTTCTAGTATTTTTTGCCGGAACAGCGGCCTATTACCGTGCCGAAATTAACCTATGGATGCAACCCGAAAACCACGGCAGCCAATATGATGCCCATGCGGATAACCAACAGCTGATACTCAAGGGCCTCACGGCCTTGGCACAGCAAGCCCCCCGACGCTGAGACATGGTGGGTGTATCTGCCCACACAGCGGACGCCATTACTGACCTATGCGTGGAATGAACCTGCCGCTGAAGGCCAGCGATTTGGTGATTATCATCAAGGCTTTATTAACCCTGCGACGGGTGAAGCCCTACCCAAAGCGCGGGAAAGTCGAGGTGGCGATTTCCTCTATCGACTGCATTTTGACTTGTACTACATGAGCGTCATCACAGCGCGTTGGATCGTCGGTTTTTGTACTATGTTCATGTTGGTCGCCATCATCAGCGGGGTAGTGATTCACAAGCGGATTTTTAAGGATTTCTTTAGTTTTAGACCCGGAAAAGGCCCGCGCTCTTGGCTCGATGCCCACGTCGCCAGCTCAGTGCTTGCCTTACCTTTCCATCTTATGATCACTTACACCGGCCTAGTGACCCTGATGTTTATGTACATGCCATGGGGGCTGAGCACGCAATATGGTGATGAAACTCAAGCCTTTTATTCGCAATGGAAACCCATTTACCAAACTCCCGCCGCCACTGGCACGCCAGCCACTATGCTCGATAGTCAGAGTTTGCTCAGTGCGATTCACAGTGTCGTGGGTGAGTCGCCACTTGAAGGCTTGCAGTTTGATAATCTCAACGACAGCAATGCCAGCGTAACAGTCAAAATCGCCCCTGAGCACAGCTTAAATCAGCAAGCGCCTTGGTATCACTTGTCTACTGTGACAGGTGCTGTGTTGGCGCAGTCGGCTGTGACTTCGGGTGCGAATAAAACCCAAAGCACTATGATAGCGCTCCACAGCGGCCGCTTTGCTGGCCAAGGTTTGAGATTATTATATTTACTAGCAGGGATTACAGGCTGCGTAATGATTGCGACGGGCGCCATCATGTGGGCAGAAAAACTCGCTCAGAAACAACAAAAAAGCGGCCAGTTCAAACCCGGCTTAGCCTTAGTAAAAATGCTGAATCTGGCAACTTTTGCAGGTATCCCCATAGCGTTAGCCAGTTATTTCTACGCCAACCGACTCTTACCCGTCACCTTTGTGGATAGAGAGAATTGGGAAATCCATTGTTTCTTTATCAGTTGGGCGTTAGTCGCGCTACTCGCCTGCTTCAAACGAGATAAACAGACATGGCAACGACTCTTTTTATTCACAGCCTTACTTTATGGCCTGCTACCCCTGCTCAATGCTATGACTTCGCAGTATCAGCTGATGAGCAATCTACAGCGCCAAGCCTATGCTCTCGCAGGATTTGATCTGATGATGCTCGCCCTTGCTGCGCTGTTTTACATGGCAGCTAAACGCTTGCGTAGCTCCCAAAAAGTACGTGCTGCACAAGTAACCAAAGCGACCGCAGAATTAGGAATCGAATCATGACAGCCACAAGCGAGTTATTAACCTGTTTTATCGCCATGGGGCTGTTGGCATTGTCTTATTTTAGCCACCACCGCGCCGTGCGTAACCGCCCGTTAACCGATGTACAGGCACGCGGATTTCGCACCGCTGGTACTGCAACGCTCGTCCTGTGCTATTGGCTTGCCAGTCGTCACTATGGCCCCGCGTACGCAAGCGTATTACTGCTCGGCTGGGTGTGTTTAAGTTCAATAATCCTAGTAATTTTACTCAGCTACAAGCCACGCTGGTTACAGCCCATATTACCCGCCAGCGCCGTAGTGTGTTTGCTCGGTTTGTTGTATTAACCAATGATTTTAAACACCAAATGGCGTCAATCAGGCTCAATACAGACAAGATTTAGGGAATTTTTACTACTGGAATTGATGCTGCTATCCGCTAACCATTAGCTAGATAATGGTTCTGATTGAAGCCAATCGCACCGTAAAATTCTAGACCGAACATATTAATAAGCGACGCTGAAATGATTAAGCACTCTCATTCCAGTGACTCGCCGTGAATATATCCCTACAGGCTCGACGGCGGCATCCATGCCGCCAACGGTCACTTACATGCGAGTGCTTAATCCCATTAATAATCAGCATATATCTGCTGACAACTATTTCAATTTGACGCATAGAGAATTTAGCAGCAAACACTAAATAAAAGGCATTATCCATTACTAGGGTCTGTTGATCTTTGCTGTACAAATATTGTTCAGCAATACATCGGCAGCCACATTAACATAAACGCCAGTGACACCATACTGGCGTAATTTCTTGCTAGCTTGTCAT